>QFXC01000013.1:300000-600000 GCA_003349885.1 endosymbiont of Galathealinum brachiosum
AGTACATAATCCCCAATCGACCATTCTTCATCAACATGGGATTCGATAATACGTTCATCTATTCCTTCATAGCGACCGGCGATTATAATCAAACCCGGTTGCTCAGCGAATTTCACTACATCCTGCTGAGTGACTTTTCTGCCCTGTGGGCTCATGTAAATCACCCGACTATTCGCCGCTTTCTTCTTCGCACCCTCTATTGCTAACTTAAGTGGTTCCACTTTCATTAACATGCCGGGACCACCACCATATGGGCGATCATCAACGGTGCGATGTTTATCTTTTGTATAATCTCTCGGGTTCCAGCTATTTAACTGAATCTGGCCGTTTTTAACCGCCCTGCCCAAAACACCTACATCCGCAACGCTCTCCACCATTTCTGGGAACAATGTTACGACATCAAATCTCAAAACTCTGGATCCCAGTCAACAGTGATAATCTCTGTTAAGAGGTCTACCTCAATAACGGCATTACCTACGGTAAATGGGATTAATCGTTCCCTGTCACCCTTAACGACCAATACATCATTGGCGCCGGTTTCAAGCAAATGATGAACTGAGCCTAACTCAACACCTTCTGTGGTCACTACTTTCAGCCCCGTCAGTTGATGCCAGTAATATTCACCCGGTTTCAGCTTATCTAACTGATCTGGGTAAATAGCAATTTCATCACCCTGGTAAAGCATTGCTTCATCACGATCATCTAATCCGGCTATCTTGGCAACAACGGTTTTACCCTGACGTTTTCCGCCAGCAAGTTCTACTTTGCGCCACTTTCCCTGGTGTTTTATTTGCCAGGTGCCGTATTTGACTATTTTCTCTCTCGGGTCGGTAAAAGAATGCACCTTTACCCAGCCCTTCACACCAAAAACGCCGGATATATTACCCAGCGAAATTAGTCGATTTTCATCAGACCCATCGATTGTAGCCTGCTCAGCCATTAGCTTGCCTGCAATACAACCAGAAAGATCTTAAGCAGCAGTTGCTTTACGCGCTTGCTTGATCAGGTTTGCAACGCGATCTGACGTGCCTGCACCCTGGCCAACCCAGTGATCAATACGATCAAGGCTGATTTCAAGGTTCTTTTCAGCACCTTTTGCCATAGGATTAAAGAAACCTACACGTTCGATGTAACGACCATCACGTGGCATACGTGAATCTGTTACAACTACATGATAAAAAGGCTTTTTCTTAGCGCCGCCGCGTGATAAACGAATGGTTACCATTAGTATCTATCTCAAAATTAGTTAATCTGTGTCCACAAAATGACCTTCCGGTCACGGGAAAAGCGGGATTTTAGTGGTTTTTGGGGATGTTAGCAAGTGCTAATTGACTCTTTTTTCAGGACTCGCTTTCAAAACAAAAAAACACAGAAGAAAAAGAAAACACAAATATACGAAAAAAACAGCAAAAGCCCTTTATAGCGCAGTATGCCGCAGACATACAAACAAAACATTCGCGTTTATTAGCCTGTATTTGTGTTTTCGTGTTCTTTTGACTTTAAAGATTACATGCCCATGCCAGGCGGCATCTTACCCTGCATAGCACGCATCATTTTTTTCATGCCGCCGCCTTTCATCTTCTTCATCATTTTTTTCATCTGCAACTGCTGCTTCATTAGTTTATTCACATCCTGCACCTGCACACCAGCACCTGCAGCAATACGTTTTTTACGAGAACCTTTGATAACATCAGGAAACGCTCTTTCCTGCGGAGTCATAGACTGGATAATAGCAATAAGACGCTTGATATCTTTATCATTAACTTTGTCTTTTATAGCACCCATTTTGCCACCCATACCCGGCATTTTATCTAGCAGACCTCCCAGCCCACCCATATTCATCATTTGCTCCATCTGTGCTCTCAGGTCATTAAAATCAAAACCTGTGCCTTTTTTAAATTTGCTCGCGAGTTTTTCAGCTTCTTTAACATCAACACTTCGCTGAACCTCTTCTACCAGACTCAGCACATCACCCATACCGAGTATTCTGGATGCCAGACGATCAGGATAGAATGGCTCTAAAGCATCAACTTTTTCACCCGCACCTAAAAACTTAATCGGTTTACCCGTAATCTGTCGTATTGATAAAGCCGCACCACCTCGTGCATCACCATCCGTTTTGGTAAGCACAACACCCGTTAATTCCAGTGCGTCATTAAATGCTTTAGCCGTATTCGCCGCATCCTGACCTGTCATACTATCAACAACAAACAGGGTCTCTACCGGGTTAACTGCCTGATGGATTTGCTGTATTTCACCCATCATTTCTTCATCAATATGTAATCGACCGGCGGTATCAACTAACAGCACATCCTGAAACTGCTTTTTAGCTGCATCGAGTGCCATATTAGCTATATCAATCGGGCTCTGTTCTTTCTCACTGGGAAAAAAGGTAGCACCAACCTGATCAGCAAGGGTGTGCAATTGCTTGATTGCCGCAGGGCGGTAAACATCACAGCTCACAACCATGACTTTCTTTTTGTGTCGTTCCTGTAAAAGTTTGGCCAACTTGGCTACGGTAGTTGTTTTACCCGCGCCCTGTAATCCGGCCATCAATACTACCGCGGGAGGCTGTGCCGCCAGATTGAGCTCTTCATTAGCCGCACCCATGGTTGCGACCAGCTCATCATTAACTATTTTAATCAGCGCCTGACCCGGAGACAGACTGCTCATAACCTCCTGACCAACCGCCCGTGTTTTCACCCGGTCAACAAAGTCTCGCACAACAGGCAATGCAACATCCGCTTCAAGCAGCGCCATACGCACATCACGCATCGTGTCTTTTATATTATCTTCGGTAATTCGACCCTGACCGCGCAGGTTTTTAATCGTTTTGGAAAGACGATCACTTAGGCTATCAAACATGGTATTAAACGTGTCTTAGTGTAAGAAAGTGGGGATTATATCTGAAAATGATCGTCACTGGCTAAATGACATAACTCATGCTCGTTATTTACTTCATTGCAACACTGTTTAAATATGTGTTCTTCATCTCCTGGTTTGAGATGAGAGACGCCAATTCGTGTTTTATGTTTCAGCTTTTTAAGGTCCTGCGCCAGCAAACTGGGGCAATAATGCTTAGCCAGTCTGGCCAGTTCTATTTCTTCTTCAGAAAAAGCCGTTTCAACTATCATGAAATCAAGGCCTGAATACTGATTTAACCTGTCCCATAAATTATCGTTAGTTGTTGTGTCTCCTGAATAAGCAAAAACCCTGCTTGCAGATTCGACGATATAGGCGGATGCCGGGACAGTATGATTAACATCGACCATCTCTATGTGCCGCTCACCCACACTTACAACATCACCAGGATTCATTTCTATCAATTTTAATGAAGGATTTTCTTTACTGGGTAATTCTGTAAAATCTGGCCAGAGCTGCCAGTTAAAAATATGTTCTTTTAATGTTTTTATCGTTTCAGCCCGCGCATAAACCAGCAGTGGCTGATCCTGTAAGTCTGAAAATAAAGTATCAACTAATAACGGGATACTTAATACATGGTCCATATGACTATGGGTAATAAATATGTGTTTCAACTGATGCATTTCCTGCAGCGACAGATCACCCACACCGGTGCCCGCATCCAGCAAAATATCGTCATCAATCATATAAGATGAGGTATGCAGTCCCTGGCCAATGCCACCACTACACCCCAAAACACGTAATTTCATAGGGTCTCCCTAAGGACCATAATTTCAAAAACACCTAAGACTTTATTAGATGCTAGCACGACACAGCAAATTTGCAGTGAAAAAAGGCTGTAAATTGATGAACTTAACGGTTTTTTCACGATTATGTCCATTAACTGCTCATATAGTGAACACTACCTGGAATCTTAGCTTTCCACTCATCCTTTCTTTACCTTATAATAAGCACACGTAATAATTTAAATGAGTTAATTTTTAAACTTAATGGACGCAATTACAGGGCTTATTGCTTTTACACTTTATCTGGTTTCCACTCTGGGGCTATTACTGCGCCTGAAGGGTCGTGCCTTTTTCACACAGAAACCCATCGCTTATTTATTACTGCCCGGTTTTGCTGCAGTTACCTTACATAGCATTGTTCTTTATAAAAACCTGATAGGGATTAATGGCTTTCAGTTTGGTTTTTTTGAAGCCGCTTCATCAGTGGCCATGGTCATCAGCTTACTGATATTACTAATTTCCATAAAACGTAGAACAGAAATTCTGGCTATCGTAATTTTACCCATTGCGGCTATTACATTATTAACTCAAAGCATATCACCTTCCAGCTACATGCTGCCTTACGATGCACCACAAGGCCTGAAGATTCATGTGCTGGTATCTATTATTGCTTATAGCCTGCTGGGCTTTGCAGCCAGTATGTCAATTGTCTTATCACTGCAAAACCGCATGTTACATAACCACCACCCGGGTGGTTTAATGAAAAAATTACCACCATTGCAGGTAATGGAAAAACTTCTATTTGATTTCATCTTTGCAGGCTTTATTGGTTTAACACTGGCGCTATTAAGTGGCTTCGTATTTTTAGACGATCTGTTTGCTCAACATCTGGTTCATAAAACCGTACTCAGTATTGTTGCCTGGCTGGTGTTTGCTATTTTGCTGGTTGGTCGTTTTACTATTGGCTGGCGTGGCCGCACAGCAATACGCTGGACATTAAGCGGATTTGCCAGTTTGATGCTGGCTTATTTTGGCAGCAAATTTGTTTTCGAATTCATTGTAATGTCTTAACTTAAATGGATCATATTTCTTCCGGCACTCTGTATATCGTCCTGAGTCTGCTTATTTTACTCTCTGCTTTTTTCTCCAGTTCAGAAACCGGGCTGATGTCACTGAATCGACATCGCTTAAACTATCTGGCAAAAAATGGTAACCGCGGTGCAAAACTGGCCAGACAACTTCTTAATCGCCCGGACCGTTTACTCGGCCTGATTTTACTCGGCAATAATTTCGTCAACATTCTGGCATCTGCCATCGCAACCATACTGGCGCTGAGATATTTTGGTGAAGCAGGCATTGCAATTGCCACTGGACTTTTAACATTTGTAATATTAATTTTTGCAGAAGTTGCACCAAAAACATTAGCCGCCCTTCATCCTGAACGAATAGCCTTTCCTGCTGCGTATGTTTACACACCTTTATTAAAAATAACCTACCCTCTGGTTTATATTGTTAACCTGATTGCTAATAGCCTGTTACGAATAGTCGGCGTTAGCCCCGAACAAAGACAGAGTGAAGGCGTTAGTGTTGAAGAATTACGCAGTGTTGTTATGGAAACCAGTCAACTAGTGCCACAAAAACACCAGGATATGTTACTGGGCTTACTCAATTTAGAACACACCAGCATCGATGACATTATGGTGCCACGAAATGAAATCACCGCACTTGATTTAAATGAAAGCTGGGATGAACTGGTTGATGATTTAACCACCTGCCAACGTACTCGATTACCCGTTTACCGTGATGACATCAATAACATTATTGGTATTATTCACATGCGCAGAGTCATTAAATTATTAAGCCGAAATGAATTAACCAAAAAAAATCTGGAACTACAAATTCGTGATGCTTATTTTATTCCCGAAGGCACATCTTTGTATCAACAACTAATTAATTTTCAAAAAAATAAACGCCGCACCGCACTTGCAGTAGATGAATACGGTGACATACAGGGACTGGTTACGCTGGAAGATATTCTGGAAGAAGTTGTAGGTGAATTTACCACTGACTCACCCATAAATAATAACAACATAATTAAACAAAATGATGATAGTTATTTAATTGCGGGCAATACACATATTCGTGAAATTAATCGCAGCTTAAATATCTCTTTACCTAGTAAAGGCCCGAAAACACTCAACGGCTTAATACTTGAGCACCTTGAGTCTATACCTACCACCGGAACCAGTTTTTTAATAGCAAATCATCCGATAGAAGTTATAAAAATTCAAAACAATGCCGTTCAAATGGCTCGTTTAATGCCTCGTTTAAATGAAGATAATAATACAGAACATGAAATTACAAATAGTGATGATTTAGATGGCAAAAACTAAACTTCAATATTTATGTAGCAGTTGCGGGTCTGTCCATAATAAATGGGCTGGACAATGCGGCGACTGTGGCGAATGGAATTCACTTGTTGAAAGTGTGTTTGAAAAAGAAAACAACAATACCAGCCCTCGCTTTACCGGTTATGCCGGAAAAGCGTCTGTGCAGAATATGTGTGACATTGAATTACAGGAAGAACCTCGAACACCTACGGGCATTACTGAACTAGACCGGGTTTTAGGCGGTGGCATGGTACAGGGTTCGGTTGTTTTAATGGGTGGTAATCCGGGCATTGGCAAATCAACATTACTAACCCAGACTCTAGCCACACTGGGTGAAAAAATGAACGCCCTGTACGTAACTGGTGAAGAGTCATTACAGCAGGTTACCTTACGTGCCCGCCGTTTGAATTTAGGTGATGACAAATTTCAGTTGCTTGCTGAAACCTGTGTAGAAAGAGTTTTACAACTGGCAAAACAGGCCCGACCTCAGGTTATGGTCATTGATTCCATACAGACTATTTATACCGAATTATCACAGTCTGCTCCCGGCTCAATAACACAGGTAAGAGAAAGTGCTGCTCAGTTAGTCCGTTTTGCAAAACAAACCAATACTGCATTGTTTCTGGTAGGCCACGTAACAAAAGAAGGTACTTTAGCGGGGCCACGCGTACTAGAGCACATGGTCGATACGGTACTCTACTTTGAAGGTGATTCCGGCGAGCGTTATCGAATGATTCGTGCGATAAAGAATCGTTTTGGCGCTGTAAACGAGCTCGGTCTTTTTGCCATGACAGAAACAGGCCTGAAAACAGTTAGCAACCCTTCAGCTATCTTTCTATCACGCCATGATGAGCCGGTAGCAGGCAGCGTAATAACGGTTACCCGTGAAGGCAATCGACCACTTTTAATTGAAGTACAGGCACTGGTTGATGAATCACACCTGGGCAACCCGAGACGAGTAACTCTGGGACTTGATCAAAACCGTTTATCAATGTTACTGGCTGTTTTACATCGCCATGGTGGTCTGGCCATGTATGATCAGGATGTATTTATCAATATAGTTGGTGGGGTTCGCGTCACTGAAACTGCAGCAGATACTGGCATGTTACTGTCTATTCTCTCCAGCTTCAGGGATCGACCTTTACCACAGAAGTTATTCACCTTTGGTGAAATCGGACTGGCTGGTGAAATTCGACCAGTACCTAATGGTCAGGAGCGCCTTAAAGAAGCGGCCAAACATGGTTTTACTCACGCTGTCATACCCAAAGGCAATATGCCCAAACCTCAGGACATACCTGATGATATGGAAATTATTGCCGTAAGCAGGGTGAGTGAACTTCTTGATATTTAAAAATCAACAAAATATAGCTATGTAAATTTTGTCGAAAACACTTACAAAATATTTTGTTATGAAAAAAATACTCACTAGACAACCGTCTAGTTTTAATCGCTATCCTTCTGGTTATCATAGATTTATTTTTCTATGGCAACAGTATTGCTTTAATATTTACGCTATTACTTACTTTTTACTTATACAATCTTTTCAGGTACAAAAATGATAAAAACTAAAAATACCCCTCTATGGGTCTTTCTTGCATTCTCAGCCATTGAAACACGTAAAGGCGCATTACTATTAATATGGTCCTGTGCAATATTTTCTATTTACTGCCTTCCCTGGAGTTTGATGTTAGGCGATTCCATAGGCGAACTGGGTAAACAGATTTTAGTTATCGATGACTGGAGCTGGATAGCCATGATGGCGCCAATGACCCTCTGGTACATCATCAGCCTGATATGGATGGACAAGAACGAAGGCTGGTTAAGTCGACCGGCTGGTGCCAATCCGTAAAACGGCAAAAATCACCGCGAAACTATTTCAGTTCATCCACCTGTAACCACCAGCGTAACAGGTGGATTGCTCTAATTCGTCACATCGACAGTTAAAGAACCCGAAAAATATAAGCTATTTCTAGCTAAAGCCTCTCTTTCAACAACTAAAAAGCACTACCGCTAGCATCAACTCGTTGAAACCAGTAATATACGTCCTCTTAATAACATCACCATGAATACCCTATATGGCACGCAAATCACCGGTTAATTTTGAAAAAGCCATGTCACAACTTGAAGAGCTGGTTGAAGACATGGAGCAGGGAGAGCTTCCACTTGAAGATGCTCTCAAGCACTTTGAAAAGGGCATCTCACTAGCAGCTGACTGCCAGCAGGCTCTCAGTAAAGCGGAGCAGAAAGTCACTCAGTTAATTGAAAAAAATGGTGAATTGCTAGAAAAACCTTTCGAGATTGACGATTAAAGAATGCCTGTTGATTCACAATTTAAAACCTCGCTTAAAGTTTATTGCGAGCGCGTAGACCATCACCTCAATCTCTGGTTGCCAGAGCCCGCTGGCCCTGAAGCTCGACTCCAGGAAGCCATGCGATACTCTGTGGTTGGAGGCGGAGGAAAGAGGGTACGCCCTATCCTTGTCTATGCAGCCGGCCAGGCCCTTAATGTAGAGCCTGAACAACTGGATGCTTGCGCCTGTGCAGTTGAAATTATTCACGCCTACTCTCTGATTCATGACGATCTACCGGCAATGGATGATGATGACTTACGCCGTGGCCGCCCTACCTGCCATGTTGCATTTGATGATGCCACTGCCATTCTTGCAGGCGATGCCCTGCAGGCTTTTGCGTTTGAAGTATTAGCCTCTGATAGCGCGATGCAAACCAGTGCTGGAAATAGAATAGAAATGATTAAATTACTGGCCCAGGCCAGTGGTTCAGTTGGTATGGCTGGCGGTCAGGCTATCGATCTGGGTGCAGTTGGCAAATCACTGGTACTCGAAGAACTGGAAAACATGCATTTACTGAAAACCGGTGCACTGATTCGAGCCAGCGTATTACTCGGTGCTATGTGCAGCCCTAATATTCAGGCAGCAAAACTCGAAGCACTGGATACATACGCACGCTGTGTAGGTCTGGCTTTTCAAATTCATGATGACGTATTAGATGTAACAGCCGATACGGAAACTCTGGGCAAACCACAGGGCTCTGATGAACAGCAAAACAAACCCACCTACCCTGCTTTACTGGGTATAGAGGGAGCCAGAGAAAGAGCTCTCGATTTACATAAACGTGCCATCAAGGCACTTGAAAGCTTTGATGACTCTGCAGATGTTTTACGCCAGCTTTCTGCTTATATTATTGAACGCGGACATTAATAGATAGAAACATGCCGGATACCCAATTCTCATTACTAAAAACCATATCATCACCGGACGATGTGCGTAATTTACCTGAAACCCAACTTCCTCAGCTGGCAAAAGAACTACGCGAGTTTGTTATTCAGTCTGTTGCACAAACCGGCGGACATCTGGCAGCTGGATTAGGTACTGTAGAATTAACACTGGCTCTACACTATGTTTACAATACGCCTGAAGACAAACTCGTCTGGGATGTAGGTCATCAGTCATATCCGCATAAAATCATTACTGGTCGCCGTGAGCAGATGAGCAGTATTCGTCAGCATAATGGTTTAGCCGGTTTCCCTAAACGGGAAGAAAGCCCTTACGATACTTTTGGTGTCGGTCATTCCAGCACCTCAATAAGTGCCGCACTGGGCATGAGCATGGCTGCAAAAATGCGTGGCAGCAATCAGAAAACCATCGCTATTATTGGTGATGGAGCCATGTCAGCGGGCATGGCATTTGAAGCACTCAATCATGGCGGTGATACGGATACCGATCTTCTGGTTATTCTAAATGACAATGAGATGTCTATTTCACCAAATGTAGGCGCATTATCAAAACACCTCTCCAAAATCATGTCTGGAAAAGTGTATTCAACTATGCGCAGCGGCTCGAAACGCGTATTAGAAAAAATTTCTATGTGGGATTTAGCCCAGAGAACCGAAGAGCATGTAAAAGGTATGGTCATGCCTGGAACCCTGTTTGAAGAACTGGGTTTTAACTATTACGGCCCGGTTGATGGCCATGACTTACCAACTCTTATTACCATGTTACAGAATCTGCATTCTCAGCCTGGCCCCATTTTATTGCATGTAATAACGAAAAAAGGCAAAGGCTTTAAACCTGCTGAAGAAAACCCGTGCCTTTATCATGGCATAGGCAGTTTTGACCCGGAAACAGGTGATAAACTGGATACTTCATCTGGAAAGCCAACCTATACACAGGTCTTTTCAGACTGGGTATGCGATATGGCTGAAAAAGATAACAAGCTAGTCGCAATAACCCCTGCTATGCGTGAAGGTTCTGGTCTGGTCGCTTTTTCAGAAAAATTTGCTGACCGCTACCATGATGTCGGTATTGCCGAACAACATGCCGTTACTCTAGCCGCTGGTATGGCCTGTGAAAAAGCCAAACCGGTTGTCGCCATTTACTCTACTTTTTTACAACGCGCATACGATCAGCTAGTGCACGATGTTGCTATTCAAAACTTACCCGTCTTATTTGCCATTGACCGAGCCGGGCTAGTCGGAGCTGATGGACCAACTCATGCGGGTAATCTGGATTTAAGTTATCTGCGCTGTGTGCCAAACATGCTGATAATGACACCATCAGATGAAAATGAATGCCGTTTAATGCTAACAACAGGTTATCAACATAATGGTCCAGCAGCTGTGCGTTACCCTCGAGGTCAGGGCCCAGGTGTTGAAATAGATAATAAATTCAAAGTTCTGGAAGTCGGTAAAGCTGAAATACGTCGTAAAGGGCAGGGTATTGCCCTGCTGGCTTTTGGTAGCATGTTAACTGAAGCATTAATTGCGGCTGAAGAAATAAACGCTACCGTAGTAAATATGCGATTTGTGAAACCTCTGGACACTGAAATGCTGAGATCAATTGCCAGCTCACATGAAACAATTGTTACTATTGAAGAAAATGTTGTTGCCGGCGGTGCAGGCAGTGGTGTGAATGAATGGCTGCTTGCAAATAAACTGAATAACCCTGTAATTAATTTAGGTTTACCGGATCGTTTCGTTGAACATGGCGCGACACACCTGCTTCTTGCCGAATGCGGTCTGGACGCAGACGGCATTATTCAGTCGATTAAGACATAGAACATCATACTCATTAACTTGACGTAATCGGGGTAAGGTCGTTGCTTTGTGTGCTCTGCCCCTGTGGTTACTCCGATCAGATTGGCAGGGTAATTCTCGACTCCGTAAAACTCTTGATGGTATCAATAAGGGGACGGAGCGCAAAAACGCGGTCCATCCCCGATGGAAATACTCCTAAGCAGGGCACTTAATCTCCTAAGAGCCATTAGAGATTGCTAATAATACTAAAAACCGATAAAATCCTGCGGTTTTTACAAGTCATTTTTCAGATATAATCTAAACCCTGTTATGCCAGCTAAATATACATTAAAAATAGTTACAGATTTTGCATCTGCACATACACTCCGTGATTATCCCGGAGCATGTAGTCGTATGCATGGACATAACTGGAAAGTGGAACTGGAGCTTGAATCCAGCCAACTGGATAATGTCGGCATGGCTATCGATTTTAAAGCCATGAAAAAAGCGACTAATGACGTATGTGACAAGCTGGATCATCGTTACCTGAACGAGATTGAACCCTTTACAGAGATTAATCCTACAGCAGAAAACATGGCAGCCTGGATATTTCAGGAAATTGCTAAAAAACTTAATACTGATACCTTACGCGTAAGCTCTCTCACATTATGGGAAACTGAACGCGCCTGTGTAACCTACAGCGAATAGCGAAGAGATAAAGATGACCGAAGCAAAGACAATGCCCGATGTACAAAACAGCCAGGACAAACGTCATATTGCCATTAACAAAGTCGGCATAAAAGATATTCGCCATCCTGTACAGGTTAAAGATCGCTCAGGTCATGTGCAACATACGGTTGCTAATTTCAATATGTATGTAGACTTGCCACATAATTTCAAAGGCACACATATGTCTCGATTTGTGGAGATTCTAAATAGCCACGATCATGAAATCACAGTTAAAACTCTGCGTACTATGCTATCTGAAATGACTGAAAAGCTAGATGCCGAAAATGGCCATATAGAAATGAGCTTTACCTATTTTGTAAATAAAACAGCTCCAGCATCTGGCGTACAAAGCCTTTTAGATTATGAAGTTACTTTCTATGGCGATAGAGTTGATGGCAAAAATCATGTAACAGTTAAAGTGGTTGTACCGGTTACCAGCCTGTGCCCATGCTCTAAAAAAATATCTGAGTATGGCGCGCACAACCAGCGCTCACACGTAACGGTTAATGTTAAAGCTGATGATTTTATCTGGATTGAAGACTTAATTGATATTGTAGAACAGGAAGCGTCATGTGAGCTATATGGCTTACTGAAACGCCCGGATGAAAAGATTGTCACTGAACGCGCTTACGACAACCCCAAGTTTGTGGAAGATATGGTACGTGATGTCGCAGCCCGTTTAAATGAAGATGATCGCATTCGTTCATATACACTTGAATCAGAAAACTTTGAATCAATTCATAACCACTCAGCGTATGCATTGATTGAACATAATAAAGACGCTTAGAAATTAAAAGACTTGCTATAGAAAGATTGCACGGGAACATCTCCCTCGGGGAAAGAGCGCGCTTTTTGCACTCTGTCCCCTGTATTGATGCCATCAAGAGCTTTAAAAAGTAGACTCTCTACAATATCCGCTTTTAGTGGTGTCAAAACAGGGGACAGACATCAGAAAGCAGATATCTGTCCCCGAGAGAGATGTTCCTAAACTAAGTTACATTCTACTCAAACTCTGCTTTCTCAACTTCCAGCTTAGCCAGGCTAATGTGCTTGCCTAACTCTTCATCAAAACCATCCCAGTCTTTATACTCACTTAAAGCCTTTTCAATCATGGGTTTCATTTCAAAATCTTCCAGCCCTTCTTCGTAGTACTTTTCAACCTGAGTATATAAAATATTAAAATATTCACGCTGCGACTGGACTATCTTCACATCACCTGATGGGCCATGCCCCGGAATATAATGTTTCTTTTTCAGACTTATCGCTCTGTCCAGTGCTTTTATTACATCCCTGAAACTGCCATCACTCATACGTAAAATTCTAAGATAACCTACATTATCACCGGTAAAAAACGTAGAACCCTCAACATATTCAATCATAATATCAGTATCACTATGTGCGATACCCACTGAATGAATATTAAAATTAAGTCCGGCTACTTTTAACTGCTTACCATCACTCACTGCCGTATCAGGATAAGCTATTTTAGTGCCTTTAGTTGCCCCCTCGGTCATTGTGAGCATATTATCAAGCCATGTTTGAGCAGCACCTGCTTTAGCTTTTTTGATCATTCTAGGATCAGCAATAATTTCTACCGAAGGGTAACGTTGTTTAATAATTTCATTAGCCAGCCAGTGATCACCATGCACATGGGTATTAAATATATGCGATACAGGTTTGTCTGTGATTTTTTTTATTTCACGTAAAACCATAACACCAGAATGATGACTTGAACCAGGGTCAACAACCACAACACTTTTATCAGCAATGATAAAAGCTGGATTATTCATAAAACCACGATTTGCAGCAGTAGGTAATTCACGGGGACCGTGTATAACATAAACAGTCGAATTTATTTTATCTGCACTGAATCCATCGAAAAATTCATCGGCCATTAAACCAGGAGAAGTGAACAATAAAACAGAAAGCAAAAACATTTTTTTCATAATGGATCTCATAATAGTTAAATGTCAGGTAAGTCTTCCACCTGAACAGCAGGTTGTTTTGCTGATTGTGTTTGAGTTTTGTTATCAGTTGAATCAACAACTGAATAGGTTTTTTCCAGTTTCGATATAACCTCTACAAAATTTTCATCCAGAACAAATGATTCCATTAATACTTTACTCAGGGATTTTTTACCCGAAGCTAGCATTGAATTTAATTTCTTCTTCTCCACTTCATCAAGTTTCGAATGTGCAATGGCTTCTACGAGCCCTTTGATAAATGCATTTTGAACAGCATTTGTTTTTCTTATCTGGTCGCCAATTCCCTTACTTATATTTTCCATCGCATGGTGAGTGCCTTTTACAATTTTATACAGATTCTTTCTTTCATTGGTTAACTTTATTTTCGAATCAATTGAATCGACAATACTATTAGCCCCAGATGCCAGAACCACCAGATTATCTTTTATACGTCCATATTTTTCAATATCATCCTGAGGCAAATTGCTAATTAATAAGCTTATCTTTTTGTAATTGATACAGATAAGTCCATTTTCTTCAATCAGTCGCCCCTGCAGTTTTAATCTTGTAATTATTGCTGCCTGTTCATCTTTTACGTTTTCATCATAACTAAAAACCAGCTCATCATTATTACAACGAATTTCAACGCTAATACCACAACCATAACTACTGCCGGCTGCAAACAGCATCTTAACCATACTTTCATAATCTGACGCTGAACCACTGTCTCGAAAAAAGTCAATTATGGCACTATATTCTCCCGCAGTCGTCATAGACAGCATGGCCATATTATTAGCGCTCTGTAATTCTTCTTTTAGGGAATCTATATTTTCAACGGTTTGAGTATCACCGGTATCATCTAACTGGGCAGCGGGTGATTCAACATCACTGGAACTATTTAACTGACTTTCTAACTCGCTGAATTTACGACGTTCTTCAACCAGGTCCTCCTGAAGAGTAAAAAACATCTTCTTGAAAACCTCAAGATTTTTCAGCCTATCAGAAAGATAAGTGATCTCGTGCCTTAGCTTTTCTTCATCTGCAAACTGCAGGTCATCTAGTTGTTCTTTCTCTTCCAGCATTTCGGGCCATATCTCGATAACTATTAATAGCTTAGCAGATATTTCCAGAAACACACATAAGAGGAAAACCTCTCATAACGATCAAAGGGTATGTATATAAGTAAACATACCCTTAACTAATTACTTCAATTGCTTCAACAACGCATCTCGAAACAATCTGGCAAGCCCACTTTCGATTTCACGACCATCTTCATGCTGTATTTCAATCTTACTAGAGGACTCACTTATTACTTGAGTCAACTGCAGCGTAATCTGGTCTTCAGGTGCAACGATACTCGGCTGAACTTTGTATTCCTGTGTTTCAAAACCGTCATCTTCATCGACTTCAATATCTTTACCACTAAATAAACCACTGAACCAGCCACTTTCATCTTCAGCAGGTTTCTCTTCTAACTTCATATTACCGACGCGTACACGCATTGTGCGAGACGCCTTATCGGTATTTAATACATCTACACCCAGTCGATCCATAGCTACTTGTATACGTAACCAGATTGTATCTGCCTCACCTTTAACATCAATCTCGCCAACAGTATCACTCTCTTTATTTACACGTGGCTGATAACTGTCATATGAAGCCAGTAATTCGGTAGCACCGGTTTTGCTTACACCACCAAATAGAACAAAACGGTACATAATTTCCCGCTCTAGAAACGGCTCTGAATCACGTTGTACCCACTCTGTTATGTCAGTAGCAACGCTGATCTGTAAACCACGATGGCTTACATACAGTCGTGTTGTGTTTTCAGCCTCACCCGCTTCAACCCTGATTCTGAATCGGTCTTTATAATCAGGTGAAAAACCGCTGAACCAGCTACTAGAGTCTTCTTCATTATAAGAAATCTGATATTCACTCATCCAGGCCGTATCAACAAAACCTAACAGCTTCTCAATACGTTCAACTTCGATTCCTTCTGAAGCCAGAAAACCCGGTAACATGCCCCAAACTTCATTTACCGGCAACTCTATTTCAAGCCAGTATAGTCGTGAGTCATTTTTCAACTCATAACCACTAAACTCAGGTGCAATCACCTTACTTTCAGTAAAACTCCCCTCGCCTGACTTAGCATTTCTAGATGGTTCAGGTAAACGAAGTGCTCCCTGTGTATCAGGCATCGACAGCTTTGGTGGTATTTCAAGAGCCTGCACT
Source organism: endosymbiont of Galathealinum brachiosum (assembly GCA_003349885.1). NCBI lineage: Bacteria > Pseudomonadati > Pseudomonadota > Gammaproteobacteria > endosymbiont of Galathealinum brachiosum. Next base: position 315,995 of record QFXC01000013.1, read on the forward strand.
GATATCGCACCCTGATATTCTGGGCGTTCTTCCCCATCTGAGCTACACGCGCTGAGAAAAATAGACAGAACAGTGGTTAATAACAAAGTGGATGTTAATTTTTCAGACAATAGTTTTATACACATAATTTAAAGCACACCTGCCTGACGCATCGCGTTACGCAGTGTTTCATGGTATTGCTCGGATAAAGTGGTTAAAGGTAATCGAATACCTGCTGGCATCTTTCCCATTTCGGTTAAAGCCCATTTTACCGGTATCGGATTAGCTTCAACAAACAGGTCATTATGCAGACCGGTTAAAGGCTGGTTTAGTTCCAGAGCTTTTTCTCTATCGCCTGCAAGAGCCGCTGTACACATATCGGCCATAGCTTTAGGTGCTATATTATTGGTAACTGAAATAACCCCGTCACCACCCTGCAGCATAAATTCGGTTCCCGTGTCGTCATCACCAGAGAAAATATCAAAATTATCTCCACACAAATCACGAATCTGAGTCAGACGAGATAGATCACCTGTCGCTTCTTTAATACCAATAATATTTGATACTTCTGACAATCGAGCAACGGTTTCAGGCAGCATATCAACCGCTGTACGGCCGGGCACATTATATAGAATCTGCGGTACTGGAACGGTTTCGGCAATCATTTTATGATGCAGATACAGGCCTTCCTGAGTGGGCTTATTGTAATAAGGAGTAACTAACAGACAGGCATCTGCACCCGCCTGCATTGCACACTTAGTCAGGGTAATCGCTTCTGTTGTTGAGTTTGCACCGGTACCCGCGATAACAGGAATACGTTCATTCGCCATTTCCACTGTACGGCGAATAACTTCGCAATGCTCTTTCTCATCTAATGTAGCCGATTCACCCGTAGTTCCCATTGAAATAATAGCGCTTGTGCCATTTTCAATATGAAATTCAACCAGTTGACTCAAACTGTCAAAATCGACCGACCCATCAGGGTGCATGGGTGTTACCAATGCCACCATACTGCCACGAAACATGATTATTGCCTTTATGAAATTACGAATTGAAACCAACAGGTATATGTAAGATACCAGTCGGCTAAATCAAGCCGGAAATAGTACTTTGTAGGGCCTTTATTTACAAGCCAAAGAACGCAATAACTCACTGATTAGCACTCTTTTATTTCAACAGATATCAGCAATAAACTGATGACATTAATTAAAATTACACATTCAATATTACATTTGCCTTTTCTTTTCCTTTTAGCTTTAATAACCTGTATCAAACAACTTTAAAAAGATAACAAATGAACCAGTCTCTCGTAATTACCGCCATTGGCGCAGATCGTCCCGGAATTGTTAATGAACTTACTGAAGTATTACTTAACTCGGGCTTAAATGTTGAAGATAGTCGCATGAGTGTGCTGGGTGGAGAATTTGCGGTTATGTTACTCGTCACGGGTAACGAAGATGCGATCAACTCGGTTAAACAACAGACAGATAAACTGGCTACATCACTTAATTTAAGCCTGTTATGCAAAGAAACCTCCTCACACGATGAAAATCAGGAACACTCTGCTTTCACCATCAATGTAGAAGGTATGGATAACCCCGGGATTGTGCATAAACTTGCAAGGTATTTATCACAACACAGTATTAATATTGTAAATATGCATACTGAAAGTAAACACGCACCGCATACCGGTACACCAATATTTAGCGTGAATATGCAGGTCAATATTCCAGCTGAGCAAAATATTGAGCAAATTGAAGCTGATTTTAGCGTTTTATGTGATGAAATGAATATGGATGCTGAATTTAAGCCCGCGACCTAGCACTATCTAGCACTTCTCCCTCGGGGAAAGGTCGCTGCTTTTTGCGCCCTGTCCCCTGTTATGATGCCATCAAGAGTTTTATGCAGTCAACTCACTACATTATCAGCTTTTAGTGGTCTCAAAAAAGGGGGCAGAGGAAGAGGTGCTCAGACAGTGTAAAAAACAACCCCCTTCTCAAATGGAAAAATCTTATGCCTTTAACTCTTAACAAGAAAGCCCCTGCTTTTAGTGCAGCAGCTACCGGTGATCAAACTCTCAGTCTGAAAGATTTCAAAGGCAAAAACCTGATCATATACTTCTATCCTAAAGACAATACACCCGGGTGCACTCAGGAAGGTCAGGATTTTCGCGATAATTACACTAAATTCAAACGTGCAAAAACATTAGTATTGGGCGTTTCACGCGATTCTGTTCGGGTTCACACTAATTTCAGAGCCAAACACGAATTCCCCTTTGATCTTCTTTCCGACCCGGATGAAACGCTGTGCAAACTTTTTGATGTTATTCACCTGAAGAAGAATTATGGCAAAGAATATATGGGCATAGTGCGCAGTACTTTTCTGATTGATTCCAAAGGAATATTACGAGAACAATGGACAAACGTCAGAGTGAAGGGACACGTAGAAGAAGTTCTCGCAACGGCTAAGCAATATAAACCTGAATAACATCGTTTCATGACTTGTATCAATAGTAATGATAATAATTATCATTGCCAACTGCGTTTGTTTGAATTAAAATGCACTTATTAACTAATCCTGAGTGATTTCACACATGACGCAGACTGCACAACAAACTGATTCAAGTTATTCTCTGGCCCATGCCAGACCAGGTGATCTGGTGCGTGTAACCTGTGTAAACGCGGATAACCAGCTAAAAAAACGCCTGGTTAGTATGGGTGTATCCATTAATTCTCGCCTGCATATTATTCAACGCCGCGGTAGTGCTACTGTTGTTGGCTTTGACGCCAGCCGTATTGCCATTGGTGGCGGTATGTCCAGGCAAATTATGGTGTGTGCGGTTTAGTCCGAGTCAGTCATGAGTAAAGAATGCTGCGACACGAATCAGGGTACACCTGATGACTCCCATTACACTATTGGCTTACTGGGCAACCCTAACTGCGGCAAATCAACCCTGTTTAATACACTTACCGGTTCTCGCCAGAAAATTGGCAACTGGCCGGGTGTAACGGTTGATCGCAAAGTTGGACAGTTTGAGTACAAAGACATCCCTTTTGATGTTGTTGATCTTCCCGGTGTGTACTCATTAGATAATAGCGCCCGCTCTCTTGATGAGAAAGTGACCCGCGATTACATCCTGTCATCTGAACCTGACTTAATCGTCAATGTACTAAATGCATCTAATCTGGAACGCAACCTCTACTTAAGTGGCCAGCTACTGGAAATGCAGGTCCCCATGGTCATTGCGCTAAACATGATGGATTTAGCCGATTCTCATGACATAGAAATAGACCAGATAGCACTGGCTGAAAAGTTTGGTTGTCCCGTTATCGCTATTGCCGCACATAAAAGTATTGGCATTGAAGACTTAATGCAGGTTGTGCTGCAGGCCTCTCAGAATCATCAACCTCCCACGAAACAACTCCCCTACTCAGAAGATATTGATCAAGCGGTTACTGAACTGCTTTCCTCATTACCCGAAGATCACCCGCAATGTGAACATGTCAACTGTCGCTGGATGGCAGCACAGGTTTTAGATGGTGATACCGGGGTAAAAGATTTTAAAACCATTGAGCAACCCATTCTCGATCATGCTCAGACACTACGTGAAAAAATAGAACAAAAGAACAACGAAGACATTGATATTCTACTGGCAGATTGCCGTTATGGTTTTGCCCGTGAAGTGACTCAACTTGTGGTTTCACGCCCGGATGATTATAAGTACTCCCTGTCTGACCGTATTGACAACATTGTTTTAAACCGGTTTCTTGGTATCCCTATTTTCCTCAGCGTAATTTACCTGATGTTTTTATTCACCATCAACCTGGGTGGTGCTTTTATCGACTTTTTCGATATCGCAGCAGGTGCAATTTTTATAGATGGTTTTGGTGAGATTCTCAGCGCTTTAGGCTTTCCTGACTGGTTACGGGTCATATTTGCAAACGGACTCGGCGGGGGCTTTCAGGTCGTTGCTACCTTTATCCCTATTATTGGATTTTTATACCTGTTTCTTTCCTTCGTTGAAAGCACGGGTTATATGATGCGCGCGGCTTTTGTTGTCGATCGTTTCATGCGTACTTTAGGCCTCCCCGGAAAAGCATTTGTACCCTTAATTGTTGGTTTTGGCTGTAATGTACCGTCTATTATGGCAACACGAACACTGGAAAATCATCGCGAACGTATTATCACCGTTATGATGGCCCCCTTTATGTCCTGCGGTGCACGCCTTTCAGTATATGCATTATTTGCTGCAGCTTTCTTCCCTGAAGGTGGTCAAAATATTGTTTTCTTACTCTATATAGTCGGCATTCTATTTGCCATATTCACTGCATTTATCATCAAATCGACTTTATTGCCGGGTGAAGCATCCCCATTTTTAATGGAGCTACCCACTTATCACATGCCCAAACCACGTGATGTATTAATACGCACCTGGTCACGCCTGAAAGGTTTTCTGCTGGATGCAGGGAAAATTATTATATTAATGGTCCTTGTTATTAACTTCCTTAACTCCTGGGGTACCGACGGTAGTTTTGGTAATGAAGACCAGAAAGACTCCGTATTAAGCGCAATAAGCAGAAGTATTACACCTGTATTTTCACCTATGGGTATAGAAGAAGACAACTGGCCAGCAACCGTCGGCATATTTACCGGGGTATTAGCTAAAGAAGTGGTTGTTGGTACACTGGATGCTATCTACTCACAAATGGATCAACCGGTGATAACAGCAAGTGAAGACGTTGAGTTTTCACTGAGTGACTCACTAAACGAAGCAATACAAACTGTCCCCGCTAATTTGTTAGATGTATTAAACAACCTCACCGACCCACTGGGCTTCAACGTACTGGACAGTACATCAGATCAAAGTGCCGCAGCAGATGAACAGGGTGTAGACAGTGCGACGTTTGGCGCCATGGTAAAACGCTTTGATGGTCAGGTAGGTGCATTTGCATATCTGTTATTTATTCTACTTTACGCCCCCTGTGTCGCAGCAACTGCCGCGATTTATCGTGAAGCAGGTGCTCGCTGGATGTGGTTTGCATTAGCCTGGAGCACAGGCATGGCATGGTCAGCATCTACCCTGTTTTATCAGCTTGCAAGATTTAACCAGCACCCGGTATCGTCTGCGCTCTGGACGGGATCAATTTTGTTTGTTGTCATTATTGCCATCAGTTATATGCGATATGCGGGACGCAGCAAGCAAAAACTCACCGAGGCATCAGCATGATTCTGACTGAAATCAGAGACTACCTGAAAATTAAAGGACAGGCTCCTTTACGAGATATGGCACTGGAATTTAATATGGAACAGGATGCCCTGCGACCTATTCTTGAACAGTGGGTACACAAAGGAAAAATAACAAAACTTCCTCAAGGTACAGCCTGTGGCGGTGGTTGCCATAGCTGTGAACCCGAAGCAATTGAGCTTTATCAGTGGATTGATTAAAAGATAGTCATTAGTCTTAAGTCAGAAATCGTAAGTCCAGATCAAAAGCAAAAAGCTGAAGCCCAGCTTCCACACCTCCAGACTCTATATAACTAATCGCAAGATTCATAACTCTCGGGGAAAGAGCATCTTCCCCGCTCTGTCCCCTGTCGTGATGCCATCAAGAGTTTTACGGAGTCAAATTACTACTCTACCAGCTTCTAGTGGTATCAATTAGGAGACAGAGCGCAAAAGGCAGCGGTCTATCCCCGATGGAGATGTACCGTAGCAGGCCATTACCCCAAACATTCACTCCTCAACTAGCAACAAATAATAATTTTTCTTCCATAATTTTGATTCATAACAAGAATCACTCTCAATTTGTATATCTATATGAGAATTATTTGCATTTGCGTTTGTATTCATTATAATAGCCCCACATTGAATTTACAGGGCCTGTTTTTAAATTCAGGTAATTATTTGGAGATTAACTAGAATGACTTTACGTAAGACTTTAATTGGCGCATCAGTAGCCGCTGCACTAACTTCAACCAGCTCATTTGCTACCGATCTGGACAGTTTGCAAAAACAGATCGATGAACTCAAAGCTGAGAACAGCCAGATTCTAGCTAACCTTGAAAGCACTTCTGATTCATATAGTGGCTCCAACGCTACAACGATTGGTGGTTACGGTGAATTGCATTACAACAACTTAAGTTCTGATTTAAGTAATACAGATAAAAAATCAGTTGATTTTCATCGCTTTGTTTTATTCTTTGCTCACGAGTTTAATGATGACATCCGTTTCTTCTCTGAATTTGAATTGGAGCACGCTTTAGTTAAAGATACAGATGATGGCTCAAATGGCGGTGAAGTAGAACTTGAACAAGCATATATTGAATTTGATACCAGTGATAATTCAAATGTTAAAGCAGGTGTATTCTTAATTCCTGTTGGACAAATGAATGAAACACATGAGCCACCCGCATTTTATGGTGTAGAGCGTAATCCGGTTGAGAAAAACATCATACCTGCAACCTGGTGGGAAGCAGGTGCAATGTATTCTGCACACACAGATAATGGCATTAGTTATGATTTAGCTATCCACTCTGGTCTTGCTGATAATTCGGGTAGCGTTCGTAGCGGCAGACAAAAAGTATCAAAAGCAGCAGCAGATTCTCTTGCTTACACAGCTCGCATTAAATACACAGGTATAACCGGCCTTGAGCTTGCGGGTACGGCTCAATATCAAAGTGACTTTTCACAGGGTACCGGTACTACAGGTGATGCAGAAGATGGTACTTTACTTGAAGCACATGCTGTTTATACAACTGGCGGTTTAAAACTAAGCGCATTATATGCAAACTGGGACATCAATTTTGACGGTGGCACTACAACTGGTAAAGATTCTCAAAATGGTTCTATTGTTGAAGCATCTTATAAATTAAACAGTAAGTGGGGCGTATTTGCACGCCAGAACAACTGGACTAATGACGATGGTGCAACAGATAAAGCACAATCTGATTTTGGTTTTAATTACTGGCCACATGAAGATGTAGTGTTAAAGGCGGATTACCAGGCACAGAATGATGATGCTGGTGATTTTGACGGTATTAATCTGGGTATTGGTTACCAGTTCTAGTATTAAGACTCCTGCCAATATAAATGGCACTTCGTAAGTTGGTCTTTACGAAAAACTTACTGGAACATTGGGAAGCACTTTTTAAGTGCTTCCCTTTTCTAGTTTTTAATATTTAAATTATTCTTACTACCCCGACCAACAGAACTAACGATAGAGCTACTAATACTAGCTTTAGTTCAAACACCTGATAAAATTCAACGATGATTTATAAATTAATATTTTTATTTTTGATAATAAGTGCTGGCAGTAGTTATGCCAAAGGCACCTATCAACAACCAGAAGAATTTGTAAGTGAAGCATTCACTAAGCAACCAGAGCCTCAGGTTGTGTGGATTAAAGGTGAGCTACGCGCTCAAATTGAAAATATTCTTCAGCACAAATATAAAGCTAAACGCATTCGTTACTGGCAGTTTGATAAACGCAGTGTCTGGGTTCTTGAAGAAATAGGAAAAAAGAAACCTATCACTGTGGGCATTATTATTGATGATAATAAAATCAGTCAATTAAAGGTACTGGTTTTTAGAGAAACCAGAGGCTGGGAAGTGCGTTACCCTTTTTTTACCAAACAGTTTAATCAGCTTTCACTTAAAACTGACAATAGTTTAAGTGAAACAATTGACAGCATCTCTGGCGCAACACTCTCTGTGCGCGCACTGCGTAAACTTGCACAGATAGCCCTGTTATTAAATAAAAACACACAGCAATCGGCTGTTAATAAATGAGCCGTCGAAAGAAACCCTTTGCATTTTTTCTGTGGCATAGAAGACTCGGCCTGGCGGCATTGATTCTGGTTTTTATTTTATCTATCACCGGTATTATGCTCAACCATACTGAAGGCTTCAAACTGGACGAAACAACCATTGAATCTGATTTCATTCTAAACTGGTACGGTATTAACCCTGAAGGTTCACCGACAAACTACAACTCAGATGAAGTCTGGGTTAGCCAATGGAACCAGCAAATTTTCTTCAATGGAAAAAGCATTTATTCTCATAAAGAAAAACTTCATGGTATTGTAATCATTGATGATATTATTGCACTCGCGTTAGAAAATTTTGTTTTACTACTTGATGAGAATGGAGAACTGATTGAACTTATGTCAACAGGCACTCAGTTTCCAGTCAGTAAGATAGGTGTAGTAAATAAAAAAATCGCTCTTATTGATATTCGGGATAATATCTATCTTTCTGATAGTGATTTCACCGTATGGCATAAACATAATGAGTCACCTGCTTACTGGTCTTCCGCTCATAGCCTACCTGAAAACAGAATATCAACGCTTCAACAGGCTTTTCGTGGTAAAGGCCTAAACCTTGAGAGAGTCATTCTTGATTTACACTCTGGTCGAATTTTTAATGCCAGATGGGGAATCTATATAATGGATGCCAGTGCCATTGCAATGATACTACTGGGTATCAGCGGCATATGGGTGTGGTGGTCACGCAAGCTAAAAATGCGTAAAAAAAGACATTATAAAAAACGCCATTAATACAGCATTTAACAGAACAAGCAAAAAAACATTTATACGACTAAACTTAGGAATAGCTGGTAATTAGCCTTTAAATACCGAGTATATTGAGACAGTCTGTAATGATTAATACGCAGCTTCAACAATGGTTAAAAATCAATCCTGACCCATCTGCTACCGGCAAATGGATGACGCAAATTCTAAAAGCGGGTATTGATTATTACAATCTTGAAACAGGCATTATCAGTCGTGTTGATAACCGGGATTACCATGTACTTCAGGCCGTCTCTAAAATCGGTAAGATTGTATCACCTGGTGAGCGCTTTAAACTCAATAACACATATTGTGAAGCTGTAGTACGCCAGCACAAAACCATTACCTATATACAGATTGATAATATTCCTGAAATGCGACTACACCCTATCTATCAATCCATACAACTTGAATCTTATATTGGTACGCCAGTAATGGGTAAAGAAGGTGACGTTGTAGGCACCGTCAGTTTTACTTCTCATAATGCACGAGCAATGAATTTTTCACCCGATGAAATACAGTTTATTGAAATTTTAGCTGGAAGACTGGGTGAAGTACTGGATTTTACTGAGTAGTTAAAAAAACAAGTTACCTCTTTTATGCTGTCACTTCAGGCCAGGCATTGATTACTGCCTGTATCAGAGTTGCTAACGGTATTGCAAAAAATACCCCCCAGATACCCCACAACCCACCAAACACTAATACAGACATAATAATTGCAGACGGATGCATATTAACAACCTCAGAAAAAAGCAGTGGAACCAGTAAATTACCATCCAGAAACTGTATTATCAGATAAGCCAGCATAATATAAAAAAACTCCGAGCCCATACCAAACTGGAAATAGGCTATTAATGCAACCGGAATAGTAACTGCGACTGCACCAACATATGGAATAATGACAGAGAGCCCAACAAATAAACTTAACAGTGCAGCATACTGAAGATCAAATATTTTCAAAGGTATATATGTTGCTATACCAACAACCCCAACTTCAAATAACTTGCCTCTGATATAACTACCAATTTTTTTATCTACATCTCTCCATACTTTCGTCGCAAGACCATCTTCTTTAGGTAAAAATCGGCTAAGCCAGTTGAGGATACTGTCCTTGTCTTTTAAAAAGAAAAAAACCAGTAAAGGCACAACCACCATATACACCAATACCGTAAATAAATTAACGACTGATGATAAAGACCTGGAAACGACCAGCTGACCTACAGAGGCTAACTCAGTATTGATGTGTGAAACGATATCCTGAATCTGGGTTTCTGAAATAAAGGGATATTCTTTGGGTAAGCTAATCAGAAGGTTTTGCCCCTGAGTCAGCATACCTGGCACTTCAAGGAAAAACTGCGTTAATTGTTTCGATATCAAAGGTGAAAGGCCAAGCATTAAAATAAGCAAGGTAACTACAAAACTAACCACTACAAGACTAACTGCAAGAACATGAGGAACCTTGAAGTTGCATAATCTGCGCACCACACCTTCAAGTACGTATGCAATAACAACTGCTGCGATCACAGGCGTCAGTACATTACCCATAAAGGCAATCAGTGCAAAACCAAATATCAACATCAGAGCAAGTATAACTGCCTGAGGATCTGAAAAGTGTCGGTTATACCAGACTCGTAAAACCTCTATCACTCTTTAATACCTATCTTTATTTTATATCTGCTTTCAAACAGTATCTCCAGATCATCTATAACATCAGGTGCAGATTTACCCTGCATCATATGCTGCATCATGAACTCTGAGGTTTCATTGAGCATTTCTTTTTGAGACACCATCGGGTAATTTTTTTTCAGACGTTTAATCGCCGCAACCACACTTTCTTCATCAGGTCGAACAAGACCCAGTGGTTCTGTAACTTTTGATTCAGGTTCAGGTGCACGGGATTTTAAAAATTCTGCGAATTCAAATAATGTATTTTGATCTTTCTCAGGAAGATCTTCAAAAATTGAAGTGAGAGACTGGGCTGAGGGGGTCAAAGTGGTACTCCTGAATATATACGTATTATTATAGGCAATATTGTAACAGGAAATTTATGTCGGGTTTAAACTGTGATTTTCTTTAAAAAACCTGATGCCTCATCACCCCCCCATATAAGCATGCCAGGGGTTACAATGAGGACACAATAAACAGATTATTTAGGATGAGAAATACAGTACTGCTTGGCAAATTCTAGCAACTCTTCCATCGCACGAACCTTAAATTTGTGACGTTGATGCACAAATGAGAATGGTCTTTCTAAAGGAGGCTCCAGTGGAATGGCGACAAGCGTATTCAGTTTGATTTCTTTTTGCACGGTTGACTGGGACATAATAGAGATCCCCATACCTGCTTCTACTGCGCTTTTAATAGATTCCGGGCTGCCCAGCTCAAGACAAACATTGGGCTCTTCCTTAATACCGGTTTCCTGCAGGTATTCAGCTATAACTTCACGTGTCCCTGAACCTTCTTCACGGCATATAAATGGGTGCGAAACTATTTGTTGGCCCGTGATAGCATCTAAACCAGCTAACTCATGATTTGGCGGCATAATGGCAACCAACTGATCCATACGGCACACATCTACCTGTAAGTTTTTATTGCTGACTGAAGCTTCAACAATACCTAAATCAATAATATTGTTTTCAACCATTGAAACAATACCATCGGTATTAGATACCTTCAGACGAATGTTTACTTCCGGGTTTTTAGATTTAAAATCACCTAATAAAAATGGCAACATATATTCGGCTATTGTCGTACTCGCACCCAGAGTGACAACACCACTGACATCACCTGTCATTTCACGAATGGAATGCTCCATTTCGTCATAGAGCTCAAAAATACGACCTGAGAAACTATAAACACGCTGACCTGCTTCAGTCAGGCTAACCCGGTTATGTGTTCGATCGAATAAACGGGTATTAAAATACTCTTCTAACTGACGAATCTGAAAAGTAACCGCCGGTTGAGTCATATGTAGAGCATCCGCTGCCTTGGTAAAATTCAATAGCTTTGCTACTGTATGAAACACTTTTAGTCGTCTATCTGCCATAACATTTACTTATAGGGGCTCTAAGGAGGCGTTATAGTACCAAGATCAGCACCCCATATGCAAAGATTATGTTGTCATATATCTATTGAATAGCAAAAATTTAACTGACTCTTATGGCACTTCACTCTAAATCTACTATAAAATCAGTTAATAACCTTTAATAGCGATAAGCGAAACACCATGATTTTAAACAGGGAAACTCTAAAATTATCCTTTCACCAAATTACATTTATCAGTCTACTCACCCTGAGTAGTACACTCTGCTTTGCAGGTATCTATAAGTGGGTTGATGCTGAGGGCAATACACATTATGGACAACAACGTCCTGCCGATGCTCAATCAGAGTCGATGAATGTTCAGATGCATGCTCCTGTAAACCAGTCAACCTATCAAAAATCAGGCGCAGAAAAGTCCGATGATCAGACAGGAACACAGGAAGATGGTGCGGAACAAAAACAGGAAACCACGGCTAAACCCGAAGAGAAAAAAGAAACATCGGCTGAAAAACAACGTCGTTTAGCTACCTGCGCTAAAGCACGAAAAAGTTTGGCCGCAATGAGCTCACAGGGGCGTGTCAGAAGCAAAGATAAGGATGGTAATATTACCTATCTTTCACAACAGCAAAAAGACGCTAAAATAAAAAAGCATAAAAATCTAGTTGCTAAACACTGTAAATAAACCATGCCTCTTTTGACTATAAAAACAAACATTCAGCTTGAAAACAAAATATCAATAGCAGAACTTGCTTCAGAACTAACCACTCAAATACTTGGCAAACCTGAAAGTTATGTCATGGTAAATATAGAAGATAATCAGTGTTTAATGTTTGCTGGTGATCATCAGCCTTGCGCACTCGTTAAACTAAAAAGCCTGAATCTACCGGAAACAACGACAACTGATTTTTCATCCAGCCTGTGTGATTTTATCAATACACAAACTGGCATAGACACGTCTAGAATTTATATCGAATTTTCTAACCCTGAAAGGCATATGTGGGGATGGAACAAACGCACTTTTTAATCTAAATTGATAAAAAATGTGCGTCAAACACCCTCTTAATTAAAGCTATCAATCTTTGCTTTTAAATCGTTTAATAATTTTTTATAGTTTTCATCATCAGTTTCTTTAAGCAGAGAATCAATCATTAACTGAGCATCCGCCACCATCTGTAACTGATTACTTTTCCTGTCACGCAAAGCAGACAACATTTCTTTAAATGAATTAGCCAGTGCCGTTAACTGATCTGCTTTACGTAGAGAGGAAACAGGTTCGTAATTTCCACGTGAAACCTCATCACAAATCGTCTGTAATCGATACATCGGACCGGCTATTTTATGGCTTTGATAAAGTACTGCAATAGCGGCAACGACCCCTGTCACTATTACGGTTATTATATTACCAAATATAATGGCCGGAGCCAGACTATCCCATGTATTTTGAATTTGCTGATGAGCAACCTGAAGCTCACTACTCAGCTCATTTGAAAGAAGAAAATACAACATGATGCCTGATAAAAGACCCGATGCAGCAATAATGCCAACAACGGTTACTATTGAACGCATCTGAAATTTTTTCTGTATAAATACAGTATTACGTTTTATATCGGAATTACTCATAAATATTGCTCATTATTTACTATGACAGGCAAGGCACATATCGCCTTCCGCATTGTTTCGTCGAAGAATATAACTTTTATTTAAACGTTCACGATTAAAAATGTGATCCATAAAACTGGTACTCGCCATTGGTTTATCACTTTCAAGACTACCATGCACGTAATGACAGGTTAAACAGGTAATCTGGTCATTAACATCCAGCGGCAAATCTGCTGGCACGGTGTAGCCCGGCGTAATACCCACGATATGACTTGAACTGCTATGACAATCACTACACATTTCAACTTCACTTTTATTAAAACTATTCATAACAGGAATAATATGCTTTCCATTGAAATTAGCCTGTTCTAATGGTTGTGTTTTGTGACAGCTAAGACACTGTACACCATCATTTTCACCCGTTTTGCTTTCATAATGTGGATTAAACCCTGAATCTGCACGCACTGACATTGTATATATACAAATAAAGAACAAGACTGAGTATTTTAAAAGGCACTGTATATTCGTTTTATATTTCATATATTTTATACACAGTTAAAAACTGGCAACCATTTGAAAAGTTAATTTACGTTTTTCGAAATCGGGTTCTGCTGTTGCAGTTTCCAGATGACTTAGATACTCAAGTTTTATTTGCACATAATCTCCAATCAGATAACGTCCACCTATGGTTACTCGATTCAATTTATCCACAGCGTAACTGACACCTGGATCATCAGCATCAAGTACCGAAGTATAATCGGGGTCCCATTCGCCGTAACCAATAAAAAAGGCCATAGGCTCAAAATCTATCAATACTCTTGAATTGTAGCCCTGCTCATCTGCGGGACCAGCTGAACCACCACCGGGTAAAATGACAGTATCAACACTATTCAGATTTATATACTCCAGGATTAACTCTACAATTCCATAACGCCAGGTAATATCAACCGCCTGTAATTCGTTTCTTTTTTCTTCATCAGCATCCATATCATAAAGCCATGACATACCAACGATAAAATCACTCTGAGTTTCACGGTTATGTATACTATATGGGTCTCTACCCGGGAAGAAACCAATTCGTGTACCTATGCTATTACCTTCATCTTCAAATAAGGAGTTGGTCCAGTAAACAGCATAATCTATCTTTGAAATACTCCCGTATGCCCTTATTCCATCTCCATTAAAGCCATCGTTTTGAATACGTTGAGTCGTTAAAGGAGCGGTCACATTGGGACGATCAGGCGCTGCAAAAAACTCATAATCTATACCGAAGGGTATATCAAAGCGACCAAACTGAATATGATACCCTGACTCACCAAATAAACGCCCACGTGTTGGTACATTGTGGGTATTAGCGTGATAATCAAGAACAGCTACTGCCACTTCTGCCGCATCACCATCCCATACTAATGCGGTGCTCACTGAAATATTTTCATTCTGATCAAACTGTAAATCCAGTTCAAAACTACCCAGGTCAAAAGGATGATCACTGTTATCAGCAGAATGTGCAGTGACATCAAAAAAACCTTCAAGCTCAAGCGATGGTTCTTCGCTTATTTTTTCCTCTGACGTCTCATTCTTGTTTTTAAGATCATTAATCTGTAACTGTTGCTGTTTCAGCTGTTGCTCAAGCTGATCAATTTTATGGTTATTAATCTCTGCCGAATTAGCATGTAGTAACAAAGGGTTTACATTTAGAAATAAAAATCCAAAACAAAAAATAGTTTTTGGCAATTTAAGTTTCGATACAGGTTTTATAAAATTATTTTTTTTCATAAATCACAGTTAATCATAAAATATGTTAAAGATTATAGTCGCAAATTTAAAAAAGTTATTTAACACTTAACAACTTCTCAATCTCGTTAGCAGGTAGGGGTTTGCTAAAATAGAAACCCTGAACCTCGTCGCAGCCTTGTTCTTTTAAATAAAACAACTGCTCTCTGGTTTCTACTCCTTCAGCCAGAACCTGCAGCTTCATACTATGCCCAAGTGCAATAATTGACATAATCATTTCAGCATCATCTGTATTTGTAGTGATATCCCGCACAAATGAACGATCAATTTTCAACATATCCAGCGGGAAACGAGACACATAACTTAATGATGAGTACCCGGTTCCAAAATCATCAACAGCCAGTCTGACACCCATATCATGAATATCATTCAGGGTTTTTATAACAACAGATGTGTCATGCATTATAATCCCCTCCGTTAGCTCAAGCTCGAGATCAGCCGGCTTCAAATTGAATTCCTGTAATATATTTTCTATAACTTTATCAAGCCCTGGTTTCCAGAACTGACGTGCAGACAAATTGACAGCCATGCGAATTGAAGTATAACCAGCATCATTCCATTGCTTTAATTGCTGACAGGCCGTTCTTAATACCCATTCGCCTATTGGTATTATCATTCCGGTTTCTTCTGCAACAGGAATAAATTTAGCTGGACTTATCATGCCCATTTCAGGATGATCCCAACGGATCAACGCTTCTACGCCAATTATTTTCTCATTACACAAAGCATACTGTGGTTGGTAATGCACACAGAACTCATTTTTTTCAAGCGCTGATCGCAAACTGTTTATTATTTTAAGACGCTCTGATGCTTCTTCTGTCAGAACAGGGGTATAAAATTGATAGTTGTTTCTACCATCAGCCTTTGCTTTATACATTGCCGAATCTGCATTACGTAAAAGCACATCTGTATCATCTCCATCATTGGGATACATACTAATACCAATACTTGCGCCAATAAAAACATTCTGACTTTCAATTAAGAATGGTCTGGAAAAAATTGACAGAATGTTATCAGCAATATGGGCTGCATCCTGACGACTTTGCAATGATCCAAGAGTGATAACAAATTCATCTCCCCCAAGACGTGCAATAGTATCCTCTTCCCTGATATGATCTTTTAAACTCTTCCCCACCTTTTGTAACAAGACATCACCCTGCGCATGCCCCATTGAATCATTTACAACTTTGAACATATCAAGATCAATAAAAAGCACAGCAACCAGACTTTTGCTCCTTTTCGCTACCTGTAACTTATGATCTATACGTGCATGACACAATAAACGATTTGGCAAGCCTGTTAGCTGATCATGATGTGCCAGATATTCGAGTTTACTTTCAGTTTCTTTTATATGACTTATATCAGTAAACACACCGATATGATATGTCAGCTTTCCGTTAAAGTCCCTGAACGTATTAACACTAAGAAGCTCTACATATGTCTCTCCATCTTTGCGCCTGTTAATTACTTCACCACGCCATTTACCTGCACCATCTATAGATGCCCACATGTTTTTATAAAAGCTTTCATCATGGTGACCTGATTTCAAAATTGATGGATTTTCTCCTATCACCTCATCT
This sequence comes from endosymbiont of Galathealinum brachiosum, assembly GCA_003349885.1. Taxonomy (NCBI): domain Bacteria; kingdom Pseudomonadati; phylum Pseudomonadota; class Gammaproteobacteria; species endosymbiont of Galathealinum brachiosum. Next base: position 332,556 of record QFXC01000013.1, read on the forward strand.
TCACTATATCCTGTAATTTCGCAAAAAGATTTATTTACGCTTACTATTTTATGACTGGCATCAGTAATAAGAATACCCTCTGAGGTATTATCAAAAACCACTGATGCCTGTTCGAGATCATGATGATTATGCTTAATTTCATTTACCATATGGTTGAAACCGTCAACCAGCACACTTAGTTCCACAAACGATGAGTTAGTCTTAGATGGAGAGTAATCCTGTTTTCCCACTCGTTTAAAATCAGCAGAGATCGCATCAATTGAAGTAATTACTAGATGTAAAATGCGCGTACCCAACCAAAGAAAAATTAATACAAATATCATCGCGACTAGCACTAATTTTGCTAAAAACTTAAAAATTGGCTGTAAAATATAACCACGATTTACTTCTGTGATCACTCCTACTCCTATATTTTCTACTCGCGACAAACTTCCAAAGACTTTTTTTTCTTTTAACCCGACATAGACCTCATCGTCATTCCAGTAACTTTCTGTAACAAAAGATTTCACAACAGGTATATGTATTAATGAATCGCCAATTCTATATACTATGTCAGCTGGCATTGTTAACAACAAACCTTTTGAATCTATTAGGTAACTACTAATTTGATTTTGTTGTAAATGAGGCTGGAGGTCATTCCATAAAATATTGGCATCAATACGAGCCAACAATACAGCAAGCGGTTTATCCGGTGGTCCTACCGGAACAGAGAGCGTAAAGAATACACCTTCAGGTTTAATACTTACATTACTGACAAAACGACTCCCCTTAAGCGGAACCGTAAATTCTTCAGAAAAGCTCCCCTCTAATGACTGCCAGTGAGCATACAATCCTCCTCTCTCTTCAGATGGGGAAGTTCGGTCATCATAAGATTCCAACCCCGTAAGAATCTTTCCATCTGTGCCTATTAATAACAGCACATGAATTGCCGGTTCTCGTTTCAGTGCATTGTGAAGCAACTCATCGACAAATTTTAAATTAATATCGTTAGTTAATGTATAAGCAATAGGATCACTCTTGTTTTCAAGCAAAGTTGCCAGACGCTCCACTTCCTGTTTAACGTGATCTACTGACAATTCACCAATAAACACTTCCTCTGACAAATGTTTTTCTAACAATAACTGGTAGTATAAAAAACCACCCCAGATTAACATCAACAATGCTGGGACAACTGCTACAAGCAATATCAGGCCATACCAGGTTTTTTTAAGTGACAGACTCAATTATGATTCTCTAAAACATCCACTCATAAAGTATATTAAGTTCTTAAATATAAATTGTAACAATTTGTAACAATTCGAAGAATAAAATAAACAACATCAATTTACTTTATAATTCACTAAATTGTATACAAGATAAAGATCTTCTTCTAATGTAAATTAAATATTTTTAGGTATCAAAAAGCACATAAAATCACTATTACTTTTAGAATATAAATTCACACTTGCTAATTCATTAATATAATACTATATCAGTGTATGCCGGTTCTAAAACTCCTAACTAAAGGAATTCGTACATGCCCAACATAGGTTTAAGGAAAAGCTTTCTTATTTTGATTTCAATTTTAGCTGTAATTGGCCTTGTACAAGGAATTCTTGTTTTTTCAAAAAACTCTATTATTTTTGATCAAACCCAACAGCTCAAACATAGAGGTATTCCGATTCTAAATAAAACCCATGAGTTAAAGCTTACTGTTGTTCAGGTACAACAGTGGTTAACCGATATCAGCGCTACCCGGGCACAGAATGGCTTAAATGATGGTTTTGATGAAGCGGCCAATAACGCAAATAAATTTAAAACACTCATTCAGGAGTTAACTGAATTAGATAATGAGAATGCTGATGTATATCTAAATATGCTGCCTATTTTTGATTCATATTATGAAACAGGGAAATCAATGGCACAGTCATATATCGATAATGGCCCAGCTGGCGGCAATGTTATGATGGGCGAATTTGATAAAGTTGCAGCTGATATGTCCAACAGTGTGGATAACCTGTTAAAAAATGCCATCAACACAATGAATAGCGCTTTAATCGATCAGGAAAAAGCTGAGATTCTTTCCAGAAATTACTTTTTTGCAGGCAGTTTAGCTATATTTTTAGGTATCGCTTTACTCTTTTTTGTAATGAACCGCTCTTTATCAACACTACCTACTGCTGTTAAAAAAATTCATGAGGTTGCTAAAGGAAATTTAACAGCTCAAATAATTTCTGGTAGTAATGATGAGATAGGTCAGTTATTACAATCAGTTGAGGACTTAAGAGTACATCTTGTAGATATGATTTCTCAAATTTCCAGCTCAACACAGCAATTATCACATTCATCAAATAACATAATACAGATTACACAGGACACTGACGGCTACACATCAGCTCAACAATCAGAAACACAACTGGTTGCAACAGCTATGACTGAAATGACATCGACTATTCAGGAAGTTGTCAGAAACATCAACGTAACGGCTGAAAAAGCCCGCAACACCAGTAACGATGCCAATACGGGTAAACAGGTTATAAATCAGGCCACCTCTCAGATTCAGGAATTATCCTCTCAATTAGAAAATGCTGGTGAAACGATTCATCAGCTTCAGCAGGATACCGAATCGATTACAACTATACTGGATGTTATCAGAGGAATTTCTGAACAAACTAATTTATTAGCCTTAAACGCTGCTATTGAAGCTGCCCGTGCGGGTGAGCAAGGCAGAGGTTTTGCTGTTGTTGCTGATGAGGTTCGCGCACTGGCAAGTAGAACTCAGGAATCTACTGAAGAAATCAACCATATGATTGAAAAATTATTAAGCGGTTCTCGACAGGCCGTTGATGTCACAAACATATGCAGGGACCAGGCTAAAAACGCGGTTGATCAAGCAACTACGGTTCGAAGCACATTAGAATCAATTACAGATTCAGTTTCTGAAATAAGTGATATGAGCAATCAGGTAGCAACAGCTACTGAAGAACAGGCTGCCGTTTCTGAAGAAATAAATCGAAACATTGTAAGTATTGAGGAAATGAGTGGCAATATAGTGGGGCGAATATCTGAACTCACCAGTTCCAGTGATAATCTCACCGGAGAGGCTTATACGCTAAGTAATATCGTGAATCACTTTAAAGTATAAGTTAGACCTTGTTTTAACACTTACAACTTCCTTTTTTAAAAAGGGAAGTTGTAGTGAAACAAATTCAGTTTATTATTTCTTTTCACTTTCTTTATCCGAAGCCTGACTAGACTCCTGCTCTTTTTCTTTATTTTTATCCTGATCATTTGGCTTGTCAGCGTCCTGACCTCCACAGCTACCACAACAACTCATCTTTCTGACCTCATATTAAATTCTATAAGCTGTCATAATAATTGAGCTATTAACAAATATAATTGACTTTTGTTAACCGGGACGACCATCAGCCCGTTCTGTAACCAGCATAGGTGCATAAAAATACATATATATAGTAAATGCTAACACCCATAACACACCCGCTATACCAATTGCCCAGAGAGTTAACTCAGGCAGCCATGCGGGAATTGTTACACGCACAATTGTTGCGAATAAAATAAATAAATAAGCCGTAGTTATTAAACGCGGTGGATTTAGCTGACGCCCCGTATGACCTAATGTCACTCTTGATATCATTGCCAATATCATTCCACCAATGGCTCCCACCGTAATACTGTGTAAAGCAGTACTAATATTACCCATTAAGCCCAGACTATAAAGTGCCAGCAGACCAAACCCCAGGGGTATGAATATATACGCCATATGTAATGACCATAATAAAGGCTCCGATTTACAGTGCTGAAATCCCCACCGGGAAAAACGCCAGCCATTTGCCAGTGCAGCTATAACTGACGTTATCAGTAAAAACATCGGTGGCACACTATCAAAACCAGTGAATGCGATAATCAGTAATAGAATAATGCTCAGAATGCTTATTATTTCCAGCCCTTTGATCGGTGGTTTTTTAATACAACGCGTTGTATTAGCTGTAAACGCGGGTATGACCCGGCCACCTAATATAGTAATAATTAAAGAGAATAGAATAATAGTCCCGTGTAATGCATGAATAGCGACATCCGGTTGATTATAGATAACCGCCCAATGACCACTGGCATTCAGTAAACTTAAAACAAATAATATGGGTACAAACATCAAATTGCGCCACTGCTTTACTTTTATGACCGGATAAGCCATTGCGAGGGTCGCGAGTAATAGAAAACTAACGTCACCCAGCGCTATCGCCCAATCGGCTATACCATAAGACGAACCAAATGCCAGAAGCAAGCGCCCCAGCAACCAGCTTAAAGCTAATACGGCAAGTGGTTTACCTCTTACACCAATGACACCCGTCCATGACTGCACTGCTGTTAATAAAAACCCGACAACGATAGCCGAGCCAAAACCAAACAACATTTCATGCCCATGCCACCAGACGGGGCCTCCATGCGGCATCCAGGTGGAAGGGCTTACCCAGAAGTAAGTCCACCATCCAATAGCGATAATAGAGAACAGGACGCCACCCAGAAAAAGCGGTCTAAAAGCCAGGCGTAATAAGGGAGGAATAGCTAATGCAATACGGCTGTCATCAATATTTAAGGGCATGGGAATGATATATCCATGAAAAAACTAGAGTTTACATAATGTTTTTTTGACTGAACAGGATAAAAGTCAAGAATGATCGGTGCCACTATTGGTTGTAAATAGCGGTTTACTTCTGCCCTCCCCTATAACGATAGCGTCTGTGCTTTTGAAGACGCAGATTTAAGGCACTAATCATTTCATCTTCATTTATGAATCCATCCTTATCACTATCAACTTCTTCAAATCTTAATAGAGGTAATGACTGCTTTTTTTTTCCTCTTGCAAGTTTTACTTTATCCTCAATATGCTTCTCAAAATAATAATACTCATCCCTACTTAACAATCCATTTTTATCAACATCATAAATAGAAAAAGCACGCTCACCCCGTTTCATTTTTTTTGTTGATACAGGGTCATTGTTTTTAGCTAATACTTGCTGTTCAACTTTATGTACAGAGCAGGATATTAATGAAATTATTGATATAATCATTAAGCATTGATAAAAATGAATATTCATACTTACCCCTGTTACTTTGTTGACTTTAAATACGCTTCCAGAATTTTAATCTGATCGTTAGAAAATTCGAGTCGTCGATGTGCTCGAATGCTGTTGTCACGAAGTAATTTAGAAATATTTTCAGCATCAACTTCAAACTCAGAAGCATTAGTAGAGTGACAATAAACACAATTATCCTGATAAAGATTACGACCTTCTTCTACTGCACTATCAGTTGTTTCATTCACAGGTTTAAAAGCAAATGCAATATCATCCATACTTTGATATAAACCGCCCCTGTCCCAGAAATCAGGTTCAGAACAACCTATACAGGGATGGCCTGACTCAACAGGAAAACTGGTTCCCTTATTCCATTTATGAACTGCACAGGCATTATGAGTAACCGGACCTTTACATCCTAGCTTATACAAACACCAGCCTTTACGCGCACCTTCATCATCAAAACTTTCAGCGAATTTCTCTTCTTTATAAAAATGATATCGGGAGCAACGCTCATGCACTGTATTACCGTAAAAATTAACAGGGCGTTTCAACTCATCCAGAGCAGGAAATTTATCAAAAGCAAGATAGTGAGCCAGCACACCACTAATTGCGACAGGAAGTGGTGGGCAACCGGGAATATTAACTAAGTATTTTTCTGCAATAAGTTTCATATCCATCAGACTCGCTACACTTGTCGCACCTGTCGGGTTTGGCTCCGCCGCGGGTAAACCTCCAAAAGCAGCGCAACTTCCAACAGCAATTACAGCAGCAGCCCCTGCGCTACATTCTTTTAAAATATCCAGATTCGTTCTACCGGCAATGGTTGAGTAGACACCACCATTAGCAATGGGAATCGATCCATCAACTATCAATAAATATTTTCCATATGAATGATTCATTGTGTCTATTCGGGCCTGTTCAGCTGCCTCACCCGAAGCGGCCTGCAAGGTATGGTGATAATCAAGCGAAATGTAGTCAAACATCAATTCTTCGATGGTGGGTGCATGTGAGCGAGTAAGTGACTCGGTACAACCCGTACATTCCTGAAAAGAAAGCCAGATAACGGATGGACGAACAGCATGACGCAGTTTTTCAGATAAGGCGGGAATTGCGCTAGCAGGCAGTGCGAGTAATGAAGCCATTGCAGCACAATATTTCAGGAACGACCGGCGACTTACTCCCTGTTGAGAGAGATAACTTTCAAAACTGACTGACTTAGACATTGTATCTATTTTCATAGGTCACAACTAATATTCAGTAATTTGACGTGTTAAACAGAAAGCGCATAGACAGATAATGGCTCTACCTGTTTACCTATACACGCTCATTTTATAATATGCATTGTTATTCAACTAAACATATAACAATAATTTTTAATAAATATGACATGAATCAATCAGCATTTTCTAAACCATAAACCAATGTTAGAAATAGATTAAATAGCTCAGTTTCAGCTCTTTTACTTCAAATTTTTCATAATCAGTCATTTCATATTCAAATCTCAATGCATGATCATCTACAACATTAAACTGAGCCCCCACATTCAATTTTTGAATACCTCCCTCTTCACCTGATACATCGCCAGATAATTGATATTCTATTTCTGTTTGCCCTGAAAATACTGAGTTATCAAACTCCCACAAGAGCCCAGTATTAAAACCTAAATATAATGCATGATTATTTTCTAATTCAGTAGCATATTCAAATTGGGTCTGCGCCAGTGCATACATCAAAACACTTTTAACTTCTGCGCTATATCCCATTGCAAACTTAAATTCAAATTCTGTAATCTCACTGTCTACAGTTAAATTTCGTTGTTTAACCTGAAATGATATTTTTTTTGAAATCGGCGTAGCCCAGGGACTCACGGCAACAATTGACTGAAGTGAAAATAAATTTAATTTTTCCAGTTTCAGCTTTTCCTGCCGTTGATACCAGCGAAACTGAGCTTCTAAAATGCTAATCGATGCACCATTAACAAACCCATCAGATTTATCTAACAGGTCATGAAATACAGGGCGTATTCCGATTTCATAAAATGGCTCAGTCTCTTTATTTCCTACATCATATTCTCCTGCTGATAATTGTAAACGTGCGGACAGGTGAGATGATTCTGGCGGAATAGTATCAAAATTAAACTTATGTTTTTTTATCGACAAATGACTACGTGAACTTAATATATCAAACTGTAAAGACTGTTGTTCAGCAGAAGGTTCTTTAAACTGATCCAGAACGACATCTGCTAACTGGTATACCTGTACCTGTTGATCTTCTGAATATTTATGCGATATATCAGAAATTGTTATTTCATTTTTAGCCAGTGCAAAAGCATCATCCCTCACACTTTGATCAACTTGCTCTGACATTTGAGAAATTTTATTATGAACAGCTGGTCGATAATGACTTTCTGAAATCAAACCTGCCTGCTCAATATCCCGTACCGTATCAACAGGCGCGGCATAAATCGGATGAGCATCAATACTCATATTTATATTTTCCCTTGCCACATCTAGCAGTGCTAATAGTCGATATGAGCAATTTTCACGGAAAAAGAAGTAATCAAAATGAATCCCCCTAACCTCCCATAAATGTCTAATTAACTGATCTATTTCCTCTTTATTTAAATTTAATTTATATTCCCAGATATCCCGTTGCTCAATATCACTGTATTCCTGTAACGTTTCATAATATGCCTGTAAAAAGAACCGCCCCTGATACCCACCTGTAATACCTTTCCATGAATAGACCAGTAGATTATCTGACTCAACGTGTGATGCGGCATAACTTAAAGTCTGGCTAAGCAGATGGTTATTATCAGGACGATCAAAACGAATGAAGGTATGACCAAACATAGATGCCGGGTTTTCCAGATACATACTGGGAAATAATAAGGTAATCTGTGAGCCTTTGATTTTTTCCTGCCAGTTTTTCAACTTCCCGCATTCCATTTCAGGCAATAAATGACTGAAATTCAACCGGGCATCTAACCAGTGAAATCTGGCTGGAAACAGGCAACGAGGATGAGCTGATGTTTTATAACTAAAGAAACCACGTATGTCAGCCTCTAACTCAGCCTGGGCATCATAAGCGCCATTTTCAGCGAGAAAGAAATCACGCCCATCAACCTGACTTTCATAACCGCCCAAAAAAGTACTTTTATAATGCAGTAGATTCAACCAGGCTGTTTTTTCACTCAACTTCTGCTTTCTGGCTTTCTCTATAAAAATTGCTGCCGAATCAATTTCTGTCACTCCATATGAAGTAACTGGCATAAAAAGCACGTAAAATAGCAATATTATCCACATAAGCTGTAGATTCTTATTCACGACACCCCAATAGTTTTGTAAAATCCCCTGCAATTCAAATATCCTGATTTGATTACTGTTTATTATGGTAATTTAAGTAGGCATTTTATCCAATTACAGGTCAAGCTCAATGCGCGTATCAAATTTTCCACTTTCAACCCTTAAAGAAACTCCTGCTGATGCCGAAATTATCAGCCATCAGTTAATGTTACGAGCCGGTCTGGTTCGTCGTCTGGCGTCTGGTTTATATACCTGGCTTCCACTGGGTATTCGAGTATTACGTAAAGTCGAAAATATCGTGCGTGATGAAATGGAAAAAGTTAATGCTCTGGAAGTACTGATGCCCGGTGTTCAGCCAGCTGAGTTATGGCAGGAGTCTGGCCGCTGGGATGAATACGGTCCTGAACTTTTACGTTTACATGATCGTCATCAGCGAGAATTTTGTCTGGGCCCTACCCACGAAGAAATTATTACTGATCTGGCACGTCGTGAACTATCCAGTTATAAGCAGTTACCGATTACCTGGTATCAGGTACAGGCTAAATTTCGTGATGAAATTCGCCCACGCTTCGGTGTAATGCGCTCCCGTGAGTTTATTATGAAAGATGCCTACTCTTTTCATATCAATCAGGAATCATTACAGCAAACTTACGATCAGATGCATCAGGCCTATACCAATATCTTTACCCGATTTGGACTGGATTTCAGACCGGTAATGGCTGACTCGGGCTCCATTGGCGGCTCTGGATCACATGAATTTCATGTACTTGCAGATTCCGGCGAAGATGCTATCGCATTTTCCAGTGGTTCAAATTATGCCGCTAACATAGAAAAAGCCACTGCGCTTCCTCCACAGGATAAACGAGCGGATGCCAGTGAAGAGAAAACTGTCGTTGATACTCCCGGCAAACACAGTATCGAAGAAGTATCTGAATTTCTGGGTATAAATGCCAGCCAATGTTTGAAAACACTCTTAGTTGAAGGAACTGAAGAAAATTCAGTCGTTGCTCTGGTGTTACGTGGTGATCATGAACTCAATGAAATTAAAGCCGAACACCTGGAACAGATTGCCTCACCATTAAATTTTGCTACCGAAGAGCAGGTAAAAGCAGCAGCCGGTTGCGCACCTGGTTCGGTTGGTCCTGACCTGAAAATCACCGTTATTGCAGACCATAATGCGGCACATGTCGCAAACTTTGTCTGTGGTGCCAATGAAGATGGTAAACACCTACAGGGAGTAAACTGGGGTCGCGATATTGCAGAACCCATTACGGCTGATTTACGTAATGTCGTCGCAGGTGATAACAGCCCGGATGGAGAAGGCACTCTTTCCATTGTTCGAGGCATTGAAGTAGGACATATATTTCAATTGGGTGATAAATACAGCGAAAAACTACAGGCTACTGTGCTTGATGAAAATGGCTCAAAGAAAACAATGACTATGGGCTGTTATGGTATAGGTATAACTCGTGTTGTAGCTGCTGCGATTGAACAGAACAATGATGATAACGGCATTATCTGGCCACAGAACATAGCACCTTTCGATGTGGCTCTAGCACCAATTAATATGCAGAAATCTGAACGATTAAAAGATGCAGCGGAAAAGTTATATAAAGAATTATCCGATGCAGGATTAGAAGTACTGATGTTTGATCAGAAAGAGCGTCTGGGTTCAATGCTGGCTAATATTGAATTAATTGGTATACCTCATCGTCTGGTATTAGGTGAACGCGGTCTGGATGATGCTAAAATAGAATACAAAGGTAGAACGGATGAAGACAAACAGGAAGTTGAGCTGGATAACATTGTTGAATTTTTATTAAACAAAAAACAGTAATATTAAGGTAATCAGAGAAATACAACAAAAGTGTAATGACGTATTTAAATAAAATTAATTTTATGAACGCCGGATTTCGTAACAACGTGTTCCGGTTATTTTTACTTTTTTTTATTTTTACTCTGGCATTACCAAATGCAAATTCGACACAAGTCGTTGACCCGGAACTTCGCAAGCGCCTTATTTCTGCTATCAACCAGTCTAGTAGCTTCGAAGACCGATTTCATGCCGAAGTCTGGTTACTTGATATGTCGACACGATTAAAAATTCGCATTGAAGACTCAAAAACCCGTTTAAAACTACTTCGCAGCATACACCGTGAAGCCAGCCGTGTTGCTTTACCACCTGAATTAATTATTGCTTTAATCGACATTGAAAGCCGCTTCGACCACTTTGCTATCTCCCGGTCCGGTGCTCAGGGCCTGATGCAGGTTATGCCTTTCTGGTTAAAAGAAATTGGTCACCCACAAGACAACCTGATGGACATAGATACCAATTTACGCATGGGATGCACTATTCTTAAGTATTATATGGATATAGAAAAAGGAAATATTCGTCGTGCCCTGGCCCGATATAATGGTAGCCTTGGCTCATGGGTTTACCCGGACAAAGTGATGACTGTGTTAACTAAACACTGGTATAGAAGTTAATGACTGATATTGATATTTCACTTGAAGAATTACTTCAACAAAAAGAGTTTGAGTATATAAATAGTCAATCTCAAAAAGTTACCGTACCTGCAAATAGCACGGTTTTTCGTCAGGGAGATTCGTGTAAAAATTACTTACTGGTTTTAGATGGCTCAGTTAAAGTATTTAGTCGTGCAGAGAATGGTCGTGAAATTATTTTATATCGTGTAAAAAAAGGTGAATCGTGCACGTTAACCACCGCCTGTTTATTCGCAAGCAACCCGTATCCTGCAGAAGGCGTAACTGAAACTGATTCCACTGCACTGATGATTCCTCTGCCCGTTTTTAATAAAGCTCTGGCTGAGTCTGATAAATTCAGAAAAATAATTTTTGATCAATATGCTCAGCGGCTCAGTGACGTCATTAATCTGGTTGAAAACTTAAGCTTTGGCCATATAGATATTCGCCTTGCACGTTTATTATTAAATTTAAGCACCAATTCAGAGACCATTGAAACAACCCATCAGACACTGGCGACTGAGTTAGGTAGTGCTCGGGAAGTGATTAGCAGACAGCTAAAAGAGTTTGAACGCAAAGACATAATTTCTCTTCAGCGAGGAAGTATAAGAATAACCAATAAGAGTGACTTACAGAAAATAGCTGAATAGCTCATGTTCAAAAACTGCTTTATTTATCATCCAGCTTCGTACGTATTGTTTTCAACAACTCAACAACATCAACCGGTTTAACCAGTTTCTGCTTATACAAATCAGTTACTTCTGAAGAAAACTCCTGATCATCATCATAACCACTTAATATCTGAATTATGACTTCTGGATATAGTTTTTGAACCAAAGACGCTAGATGATAACCATCCATATTAGGCATAATCACATCTGAAAGCAGCAAGTCCACTTTTTCTTTTTTTAGTATTTCTAACGCTTCTTTCCCGCTATTAGCGATTAATACACAGTATCCATGTGATGACAATATCTCTCTATTAAGCAAGCATATAGATGATTCATCATCTACCACTAAAATAGTTTCATCCCCCTTACCTGGCATTACTGCAGCAACAGAAGAAGAATCTAAACTTGATAGTGTCGATTGTTTAGCGCGAGGAAAATAAATTAATATTTCCGTTCCTCTATCTATTTTTGTATTTACATTAACCAGGCCTTTAGCCTGTTTAACAAATCCATAAACCTGACTTAATCCCAACCCTGTCCCCATATCACCCTTTGTTGTGAAAAATGGATCAAACATATTCTCACGCGTTTTATCATCCATTCCTGTACCGGTGTCTTTTATTACTAATAATACATATTCACCCGGCATTACATCAAAGCCACTTACATCTGAAATTTCAAGTTTTATATTCTTCGTTGATATAGTTAATGTTCCACCTTCAGGCATGGCATGCATCGCATTAATACATAAATTAAGAATCGCGTCCTCCAGGCTTCTTTTATCCAGTACAATCGGCCAGATAGACTCCTCGAGCAGCAGATCAAGATGAATACGAACAGTTAACGTTTTCGCTAACATATTTTTATCATCGTGAAGTAACTGATTAAGATCAACTAATTCTTCAGTGGCTGCTTTTTTTCTCGAAAAAGCAAGTAGATTACCCGTCAGTTTTTTAGCTCTTTCACCTGCCGTGTTAATTTCCTTGATGTACCTGTATTCTGTTGATGATTCATTAATTACATTTTGTAATAATTCTGAATAACCCAGAATAACACTTAACATATTATTAAAATCGTGAGCAATGCCTCCAGTCAGTTTACCCAAAGCTTCCATTTTTTGACTATGCCTTAAGAGTTCTTCCTGCTGTTTAAGCCTTGTAACATCATGACATGAAATAATATAACGCTGCTTTTCTCCGGCAACTTCAGATAAATCTGTAACAGAGCAAAGAATACGAAGGTTTTCACCTTTTTTGTTTTGAGTTATTACCTCTAAACCAGACTCAGAAATATAATCACCGGATTTATTCAGGTAATGTTTAATCACATCTACATCTGAAATCAGATACTTTAACTCCTTATTCTTTAATTCCTCATTGTCATAACCGAACAAAAGTTCACCTGCATGGTTAATATTTTGTATATCTCCATTTTCATTCACAGTTATTAAAGTTTCGAGCATGGACTCGATAATATGCTGTTGTTCAAGTTGTTGCTGGTGTATTAACTTTTCAGCCTCTACACGTTTTGTAATATCAACATGTGTTCCGCTCATAAGTTTAGGCGTGCCATCTTTATCTCTTTCCAGTTCACCACGAGAAAGCACATAAACCCAGCTTCCATTTTTATGTTGCATACGAAATTCAACTTCAAATTTACGTGCAAGCCCATCCATACATTGTTTAATTTTTGACTTAACCCTTTCTATATCATCAGAATGAGTCAACCTTTCCCAGGTTTCAAAAGTATATTCCAGTTCATCGTCGTCATAACCCAGCATACTTTTCCAGCGCGGTGAATAATAAACATAGTCTTCAGGAATATTCCATTCCCATAAACCATCATTTGAACCACGAAGAGAGCGAGAATATCTTGCCTCACTTTTATGTAATGCATTATGGGTAGTAATAATTTCCTTTTCACGTTGCTCTAAGGTATCCAGCATTCTATTGAACTGACGAGCAAGCTGGGCAGCTTCATCAGTACCCTGTGCAGGTGCTCGACGATCGGTTTGTAACCCCTTTTCAATATCAGTAGCCACTTCCTGAATGCCATATAATTTTCGGGTTAATCGTATACCCATTATATTTGCGAGCACCATGCCCACAACAATTGCCACTAACGCATAAATTACACCATCTATAACTATATTTTTAATCTGCTCCTGAGTTGTATGTTGAGCAATACCAATTCGAATCCAGCCTACATGCTCTTCGGCTACAATTACCGGTGTAACTACATCAACTAACTCAGCTGTTTGAAAGAGAATAGTAAGCTCTAATCTATCAGGTAAATCAGTTATAAACTGACCTCTTCGTTGACGATCAGTATGGGCAAGAATCAGACCTTTTTCATCAACAGCCATAGCAAAATTTAATTCAGGGTAGGATCTTTGCGCATCGATAATTTCCTGAAGACCGGTCACATCATGTGATAATAACCAGCCACCTGATGATGTACTTACACTTTTAGCAAGTGCAGTTGCATAAGATACCTGCTCATTTAGTAATACATCCTGTTGTCGTAAACTAACATCCAGAATAAAAAGTGACATTAAAACTGCATGCACCATTACAACACCCAGAACGAGTTGTCGTCGTACACTTTTTGTTAAAAACGGCCAGATTTTATTTACAATCATTTTTGCTCTACTGGCCGAACTTTTGCTTCGAAGTTTTTAACAAACTCTCTAACAGGCGCATAGGATAAATCATTTGCCTGATGAAATTTTGATGTTGACATGTTTTTCAAAACAGCGAGCCCATCCGGACTATTCTTCAGGTTCATAAGTAAAAGCTGTACACGCTTTCCAAGTACATCGGGGATATCATCACGAACCATCACAGAATTATTCATAAGAGGAGCTGTTTCCCAGACCAGAGTAAGCTCAGCTGCTTCCTCTGGATGATCTCGCTGAAACAAACGCCATGGCGGGGGCCAGGTAACACCGACATCAGACTGTTTTAGATACGCATTCATAATGGCAGATTCCTGCGAACCAACGTAATTATTATTTATATCTTTATTCACATCTATACCCCGTTCATGTAAATGATACTGAGGCATTATGCAGGCAGCTAAAGCTGTATGAGATGGGTAACTTACCGTTTTCCCCTTAAGGTCTGTTATTTTAGTTATTAAACTATCTTTACGGACTATAAAAATTCCCTTGAAATCCTGTGCATCACCAGCCATCGCGATAACGCTATAACCCACCTTCATAGCCTCTAGTGTTTGCCAGGGATTGGGTAATATAAACTCGGGGTGACGTTCACGAAACTTATGTTCAAACGCCTGATAATCTCGGGACGATTCCAGCTTAAAGTTAACATCTTCAATATTTTTATTAAGATAGTTAACCAGGGGCTGGTATGCCTGTATTAGTTTTTTCGGATTATGTAATGGATGGATAGCCAGATAATAAGTTTTATCTTCCTGATCATTTGATTTTACTGAATACTGGGGGCCTTTTGATGCTCCATTATCATTATCACAAGCTGAGAGCACTAGAGCCAGGACCACGAGTAATACACTTTTCCATAAGTAACTGTATTTATTCATTTAGTTTCAATCCCTCACCTTTCACATGGTCAAAGTATAGACCAGAATAAGTGGCATTTACTGTATCAATTACCCCTTTATAAAAGATAATAATCTTATGTGACTTCATCACATACTCTCATCCTAAACTCCCTCAAAATAAGCCCATTATTAATAAATTATTTCTGAGGTGTAACTATGTGTAATGTTGGTGGAATCGATCGTATTTTACGTGTAATTGTTGGTCTGGCAGTTTTAAGCCTGGTTTTTATTGGTCCACAGACTCCATGGGGCTGGTTAGGTTTAATTCCTTTGGTGACGGGTGCATTTAGTTTCTGCCCGCTTTACCCATTACTGGGTATTAAGACCTGCGCAACTAAAGACTAATTTTAAGAATTCGGTGATACAGGGATTTATCACCTTTTTTAAAATTGAGCATTTTCTAATTAGTGCTCAACGGGTGGAGCAACTCTAAGTACTTCTTCGACAGTTGTTAATCCTGCCGCAACTTTCTGTGCGCCACTTAACCGTAATGGCCGCATGCCTTCAGCCATAGCCTGTTTTTTCAGATCCTGCATTTTAATATCGTCAACAATCAGATCTTTAATCTTATGACTGAAAGTAAACATCTCATAGAGCCCCATTCTCCCCATAAATCCGGTATTTCTACATTCCAGACAACCCACCGGTTTAAATACCTTTTTAGGCTTTGCCGGCTTCCAGGGTTTCACCAATGATTTCCAGATCCCTTCATCTATTTCAGCCTCCTGCTTACAATGGGGACACAATACTCTCACCAGACGCTGAGCCATGATACCCAGAATAGTTGACTGAATTAAATACGCTGGCACACCTACCTCCATTAAACGGGTGACCGCAGATGGTGCATCATTGGTATGCAGAGTAGAAACGACAAGATGTCCAGTTAATGCTGCCTGAATAGCAATATCAGCGGTTTCCCTGTCTCGAATCTCTCCTATCATAATGATATCTGGATCCTGTCGTAACAAAGTACGCACACCTGTTGAGAAATCCAGACCTATATTATGTTGTACCTGCATCTGGTTAAAACTACTTTCCACCAGCTCTATAGGATCTTCTACTGTACAGACGTTCACTTCCGGTTTCGCCAGCTGTTTCAAACTGGTATAAAGTGTCGTTGTTTTACCCGAGCCGGTAGGGCCGGTTACCAGAATAATTCCATTCGGCTTTTCAATCATTGATTGCCAGCGTTCATCATCAGACTGACTGAAACCCAGTTCTCTAAAGTTTTTAACCAGCACTTCTGGATCAAATATACGCATTACCAGCTTTTCACCAAATGCAGTCGGCATAGTCGACAACCGCAATTCGACCTCGATACCATCCGGTGTTCGTGTTTTTAAGCGTCCATCCTGGGGACGACGTTTTTCAGCCACATCCATGCGCCCCAAAATTTTAATTCGACTAGACACCGCGGCCATAACAGTAGAGGGCACCTGATAAACCTGATGCATAACTCCATCAATCCTGAAGCGCACATTACCCTGTTCACGTCTGGGCTCAAGATGAATATCACTGGCACGCTGATCAAAGGCATACTGTAATAACCAGTCAACAATATTAATTACATGCTGATCATTCGCATCCAGTTTTCCGGCACGACCTAGCTCCATTAAACTTTCAAGGTTACCAATTTCCTTACCGGTTCCCAGTGCTTCAGACTCTGCCCGGTTAACTGATTTAGAAACGGTATAGAACTCTAGAAGGTAACGAGAGATGTCTTCAGGATTAGATATAACCCGTTTGAATTCTTTATTATTGATACGGGAAAGCTCTTGTTCCCACTCACTCACATTCGGTTCAGCTGTAGCAATAGTAATGAACTTGTCATCAACAGAAACAGGTAAAATATTAAATCGAGCCGCATACGCATATGACATTACAGAGGTAACTTTTGCGACTTCAATTTTTAAAGGGTCTATTCGGTGATAAGGCATACCCACCTTATCTGCCAACCAGGTAGTTAGAATCTCTAATGATAGTAAACTACTGCCATTTCTTTGATCTATCCATTGACGCTCTGCAATAACACATAACGCATTTTTTTCCTGATATTCTTTACCCACCGCCAGTGTACGCAGCATATGTGCATTTTCACTGGTCACCATGCCGTCTTTTTCAAGCCAATTAAGCACCTCAATTATATCTAGCTTCTTATCGCTTTTTTTAATGACTGCATTCATATGGGGTTATGCCGTTTTGTTGTTTTTTATAAACTTTCAATGAGTGTAGCAAATAGAATAGCTCAAATCACCTTTTAACAGGTTCAGGAAAAACTCAATTAATAATTAAGCTTAATCAGTTTTTCGGGCTCAATCATTTTCGTGTAATAAAATACAGCTTCTAATTTATATTTATTATCTTTATCCGGTCGCATTGCAATAGACTCAATCTTTGCTGGAAATGCCTGTTGATCAACAATAACTTTTATTTCCTGACCTATATTAAATTGTGTTTTTTGCTGATAGCTTAATAAAGAAACTGCTGATGCCTGCTTCGCAGACACTAACTCAATAAATACTGCCGTTTTATTTTCATCTGAAATAACCATACTTTCAGTTATATTTGAGCTCAACACATAAGAAAAATCTCTTGCTTTTAATACTGAAAGTTTTGCCTGCCAACGGCTTAATAAACATTCAACATTTACTTCTTTCTGACTTTCAATTAATTTTTTATATTTTCCATCTATTATTTGCAACTCAACTTCAGACAATACTGTGCGTTCAAATAATTCTTCCGCCTGATCTAACTCAATTTTTGCATCAAATATTTCTGGATTAAACTTATCTGATTTTGCCTGACATTTTTTAATATGATAATTAAACGGAGTAATACCCAATTTTGCCAGAACCATACCTTCTTTAACTTTTTCTCCTACTTTAACCTGTACTTTATCAACAACACCATTCACGGCAAACCCATGTCTTTGGTAGTCGGTCCAGCCTAATTTCGCTTCAAGCTCGGCAGCCTGAGAAATCACATGAAATCCAATCAGCGTAATCATCACTAGTAATTTATTATTTTTCATAATCAATCCTCATTACTTATTGCAACAGATCTACGTCACCAGATAACAGTCGTAATTGCATTTTAGCTAAAGCCAGTTCAAAATTATTTTTAGCCTGTTTATATTGTATTTCTGAAATCGCGACCATCGAGTTACCCAGATTTGTTGCAACCTCCATTTCATACAAAGCACGACTTTTATCCAGCCTCAACTCCCTGAACTCCTGCGATGTTTGCAGCTGTTTTTTTCTTTGACTTAATACATTAATACTTTGCCACAGAGCCAATACACGTTTACGTAAATTAATTTTAATACTTAACAGTTTAGCTCGCAGCTTCATCCAGTCTGCCCTGGCTCTGGAAACATCTTTTTTGATACTGCTATTTTCATACAGGGGAATTACCAAACTAAGCTGAGCTCGCCATTCATCATTTGAACCCTTAATCCTTGCATATTCAGACACTTCAATTTCAGCATCTAAGCGGGGACCAAACTGATTACCTGCCGCTGATATTCTCTGACTCGCAGCTTCCAGCTGTTTCTCTACCAGTTTAATCTGAGGATTAGCCTGTAATACTTTTTCTAATAAAACTGAATATTCCGGTAATAATTTCTGAGAAGTATCTAAATCAGGCATTTTCAAATTTGAAGGCAATTCATCTGGTCTGTTTAACAGATCTGCTAATATTGCCCTGCTATGGCGTTGATTCATTTCACTTAACTGTCGCTGATGAAGAATATCTATATAATTATTTTCAGACTCCAGGAGATCCACATCAGATATTTGCGATAACGCATGCCGATCCTGTGCGGCCTCATAACTGATAAACGCGACAGCCATTGATTCATTATCCCATGCATATTTTAAATCGCTTAATATCACTTCAAAAAACTGTCTGGCTATATCAACTTTTCTTTGCCCAATGATAAAAGGTAAATGACTTTGTAGTGCCTGTTGTTCAGTTTGGGCTGCCAGTATATTTTCTGTAGACGAACCAAAATGATAAAGCGGCTTTATCACTCGTAATGAAACATGGCTATCATTAGATGACTGATCCAGAGCAATGGGTGATGGATCAATTAAAGCTGCTTCAAGCTCTAATTGTGCTCTAAAGCCTAAACTCGCTTCAGCCCGTTCAAGTTCAGATCTGGCCTCGACAATAGATGCCTGTGCTTCAATGATCTGGTAATGCTGAGCATCATCTGCCATATCCATTGCCTGCTTAAGAACAAGCGGATCAGGTAAAGGCTCAGCTATTAAAAGAGGAAGATAAATCAGGCCCATAAAAAAACTTAATATTTTATTTATAATATCCACTCTACTATTTTAAAATCTCGACTATTTTATTTACTGCAATTTTTAAATATTTAACAAAGTAATAATTTATTTAGTTATAGCAGCTTTACGCCTTGCACGTTTATAACGAGTAAAACTGGATTTTTTATATTCACCATTTACCATATATTCACCCAACCAGATAAACTCTTCAACACTGGATGTTGGCCCGGTATATTTAACTACTCTATTTCCATCTAAATCAAAAAAGGCGAATACTGGTGTTGCGCGAACCCGCTGCTGCTTAAATGAAAAATCTTTCTGTGTAGTCACATTACCCTGAAAGTCTGTCATTTCAACATCACCATCAATATTAACCAGAAAGATTTTAAAATGCTCTTTATAAAACGAAACAACTTCAGGCTGATTTAGAACGGTGGTTTTCATACGATGACAAAATGGACATTCATCCATTTCAAAAAAGATAAATACGCCTGCTTTACCTTCTTCTCTGGCTGTTTCGAGCTCTTCAGAAAAGTCGCCAAAGCCCTGATCAAAAAACACCAGCTCTTCTGCATGTATCCTGGTTTGTATAGAAACAGATAAAATGAAGATAAAAAATAAAAAACTACTTTTTGAATAATACTTAAACATACTTTTATTCTTTTCTAGCGACTCAGAAACTTCATTATAAGACAATCGTCTTAAAAAGTTATATATTTTTTACTTTTCTAATACATATTAAAATTCACTGAAAAAAAAAGGCCCGCATTTGCGAGCCCTCTTCAAAATCAGATCAAATAAGATTTTTGCTTATTGAGCAAGATACGCCTCATCAGAAGCCTCAGTTGAACCAACTGACCATGCACCACGTGTTTTAGCATGATCGATTGCAGCATCAACATCAGAACCAGATGCACTACGATCGATATCAAAAACCTGACCAGGATAAATCAAATCAGCATCTTTAATCTGGCTGCGATTCGCTTTATAAATTAATGGCCATTGGTAAGGGTTAGCATAAATGCTGTCTTTAGCAGAAATATTCCACAGATTATCACCACCAACAACTTCATATGAATTATCACCGTCCATCATTGCTCCACCCTGACGAGAAGAAGCACTGTCTTCAGAAGCGCCCGCTCCAGAAATAGCACCACTTTCCTTCAGTCTGGCATCCTGTTCTTTAGCCTGTTTCATAGCCATTTCAGCCTGACGCTGCGCCTGGTTAGCCAGTGTCACAGCTTTGTCATAATCACCAGCTGATAATGCTGCTTCAGCGCTCTTAATGATTTTTCCTGTATCACGCCATTCAGCGTTCATTTTCTTAGCCTGGGCATTAGTTGATTTTGCATCGGCAATTGCCTGCTCTGCAGTCGCCTGAGATGCGCCTTCATCTTCAGAGGTTGATGCACAACCTGCTACGAGGCCTAACACTAGCATCATCATAAAGAATGATTTAAAAAGGTGGTTAAATTTCATCTTAATACGTCTCCGGTAGACTTTTTTATAGTTAATCATAAGAAATTAGCAATGACACCCTGAAGTGTCAAGCAAATACCCTAAATAGGTTAGCTTTCATTAATACGTGTGACTTAAGTCATATTAAGCACTGTAGTAAACTGACTCCTAGTGATGCATCCGTAAATACGGTATTCTTGCCTCCCCCCAATAAAAAACACAGTCAGGTTCTCTAAAGATGACGGATACTACAAAAATATTCCATAATCCTAATTGTTCTAAATGTCGTTCAGCGATGGAACTGCTTTCAGAAAAAGGCATTCAGGCAGATGTAGTAGAATACCTGCAGGCTCCACCTGATAAACAGGAGCTTGAAGATATACTTAATATGCTGAAAATTGAGCCTCGTCAGTTAATGAGAACCCATGAATCTGAATATAAAGACAATAATCTGGCTGATGAGTCACTTAGTCGAGATCAACTCATTGATGCCATGATAAAATTCCCGATATTAATTGAACGCCCTATTGTCATCAGTAATGGCAAAGCTGCCATTGGGCGTCCTACTGAAACCATACTAGAGATTTTATAAGTGATTGAGATAATGGTCCTGTACTACAGTCAGGGTGGTTCTACCGCAGAAATGGCCCGCACGATCGCCAGAGGTGTTGAAGAAATTGAAGGCGTAGAAGCACGCTTACGAACAGTTCCGGCTATCTCAACCGTATGTGATGCAACTGCTCCTGTAGTGCCTGAAGCGGGTGCAGCTTATGCAGAGCACTCAGATCTGGAAGAATGTGATGGACTGATCCTGGGCAGCCCAACTCACTTCGGCAATATGGCTGCGGCTTTAAAGCATTACATAGATGGCAGTGGCAGCATGTGGATGTCCGGTGCTCTCATTAACAAACCTGCTGCTGTTTTTACCTCAACAGCCAGCATACACGGTGGACAGGAGTCCACTCTGTTAAGCATGCTCATTCCACTATTACACCATGGAATGATACTGATGGGTCTTCCTTACAGTGAAGCTTCATTACATAAAACAACAACAGGCGGCACACCTTACGGCGCAAGTCGACTCAACACGGATAGCAACACTCCACTAGATGAGGATGAAAAAAACCTGTGCCTGGCACTGGGGCGTAGAGTTGCAGAAACCGCAGTGAAACTAAAATCCACATCATAGAAAATAATGAATAATATAAAACTTACACGATTATGCACACTGGTTGGCTATTTTGGTTTACTGGTTTTCATTCCTGCCTGGCACTTACTGGTAGTACCTTTAAAGCCTGAATATATGTCAGTTACCTTGCTTGTGCAGGTAGGTCCTCTTATGTTTCCACTAAAAGGAATCCTGCATGGCAGGGTATATACCCATGCATGGGCGATGTACCTGGCATTATTTTATTTTATCTTAGGCGTCTGGTATGCAGGTGATGAAAGCACCCGCACTTTTGGCGTTATTTTTAGCCTGCTCAGTATCATGTTTTTTATTGGCTCCATGCTCTATACACGATTTCAGGGTATGGCAGAAAATGCCGCTGCTGCAGAGCGGACTGATACTGAAAATTGATCTAGATCATCTTCAAAATCCAACAACACGTTAGTCTATAAGGGCTTTCTATTTATAGGAAGGCCCTTACCCCTTATTTATGGAGCCGTTATGTATTCCCTCAGTGAGTTAAAAAAACAGAACCAGGAAATCAGTGATCTAATAGAAGTTCTGCGCGTATTATTCAATGATAAGAAACTGGTAAACAACCCTTTTGTCTGTGATCTGGTTTCACGTTTCAATGAAAAAGTATGGATGCATCTGGTATTTGAAGATAACACTATCTATTCCGAACTTGCCAAACACCATAATCCTGATATTAGTGAAATAGCAAAAAGCTTTCACGACAGTGCTAAAGAAATAAAAAAGGAATTTTCATGTTATGTAAAACACTGGTGTAAAGCTTCAGGTGCCGATCACCACCAGCAGGCTTTCTGTGGTGACTCATCTGCAATACTGGATAAAATCACACAGCGCATAGAATTTGAAACAGATAAGATATTTCCGCTGGTTGAGAAACACGTAGAAAATTAAACCCGCTACAGGATTAACAAATACACAAAGTACAGGCTTGAAACTCTGCACTCTGATAATATCGACAAGATAACAAATATCTTTTTCTGCTTATTATCATGACAGGCTTATTTATCTTTAATAATTAATGCCGCAAACGCATACTAAATAAATTAATACTCACATCTATTTTTACTTTTTTTGAAACTATGTCAATAAATACAAACAGAGTAAAAACTCAGCAAAACAACACTTTATTGTCTAATATTAAGCATATGTTTAATCGTCTCATAATATTTATATCAATCACCCTGCTTATTTCCGCCCCCTTTAATCAAAGTAACGCCTCAGACCTTGCTAAAGAAAAACGCATGATGGAGCAGGTTGCCGATTATGTTATGGACGGAGAAGTCACATTATTAAAAGACGGTTCACACGACTTCCTGTCCATCTACATGGAGTCAGATGAGCAACCTGCAAAAGGTGCCATTATCATTCTGCATGGTCGGGGTTACCACCCAAACTGGCCAGAACTTGTCTACCCTCTGCGCACTGGATTACCGGAGCATGGCTGGAATACACTTTCGATTCAAATGCCTGTTTTAAGCAATGATTCGACATTTTATGATTATATGAAGATTTTACCCGAGTCACACCCAAGAATAAGAGCTGCTGTTGATTTTTTAAAACAGGAGAACAATAAGAATATTATTATTCTAAGTCACAGCTGTGGTGTGCATATGGGCTTTGACTGGTTACACAAAAATCCGAAGGCAGGTATAACAGCTTTTATCGGTGTAGGTATGGGTTCAACTGATTATGGACAGCCCATGTTAAAGCCATTCCCACTAGAAGACATTAAAATACCCGTGCTCGATATACGAGGTGAAAATGATTACCCGGCAGTAAAAAGAAATGCCCCGAGAAGGCTGGAAAGAATAAAACAGGCAGGCAATCCTAAATCGCAACAACGTATTGTGCCTAAATCAGATCATTATTTTACAAATCGTGGTGATGCACTGTTAGAAGAAGTTGCTGACTGGTTAAATTCGCTATAACCCTATCTAACGATAAAAATTTAAACTTTAACTTTATCAATCACCCAATACAGATTTAACAAATGGAATAGTTAACCGTCTATGTTGCTGCAACTGTGCTTTATCGAGCGTTTCTAAAATCACAAACAGATCAGCAATGTCACGATGACAATTATTCAATAAATAGTTCGCTACATTATCTGCCAGATCAAAACCACGGCACTCCGCTCTTTGTTGCAATGCCAGACACTTTTCAGTATCACTTAACTCATTCAGTTTAAATACCGGACCCCATTGTAATCTTGAAATTAAATCATTGAGTTCAATGCTTATTTCAGTAGGCGGTTGATTTGCTGAAATAACCAGACGGGTATTATTTTCTCTGGCACGGTTTATCAGATCGAACAACGCTTCCTGCCAGTCCGGTTTGTCGCATAATAGCTGCACGTCATCTATGCAGCACACATCCATCTCTTCCTGCCCCTGAAACACTTCAGGCGAATAGCTTATTAACTGATGCAATGGCAAATAGCTGACGTTTATATTAGAGCCGGAATAATACTGACATAACGCCTGTAAAATATGCGTTTTACCGGCATTATGCATTCCCCAGATATAAACCTGTTTTTCAGAATCTAGTTTTTTATCTTTTAGTAGATCCACCAGCAACTGGTTATCACCTGTGACAAAATTATCAAAGGTAAAACTATCCTTAAGTGTGATATCCAGAGTTAATTGAGTAAACATTAATTTAAATTATCAGAAAAAATTTCAGGTAGCGTCATTAAAAATAGAACTGGATTTATACTCATTATGCATGTGACGTATCATTACTGCCAAAACAGCTGCAACCGGTAATGCCAGTAAAATACCCACAAAGCCAAACAATTGGCCACCAGCTAAAATAGCGAAAATAACAGCAACAGGATGCAAACCAATTTTATCACCCACTAACACGGGTGTTAACAGCATCCCTTCAAGCATCTGCCCAATACTAAATACAATAATAACCGGTATTAACTGCATCAAGTCATGGGTTTGCAATAACATGGCAACACTCGCAGCAATAATGCCAACAATAAAACCTAAATAAGGAACAAAACTAACCAGCCCTGCGAGCATACCAATAAGTAAAGCCAGTTTTAAATCAATAAACCACAGCCCTGTAGAATATACCGCACCTAAAGCAAGCATCACAATAAACTGACCGCGTAAAAACGCAGATAACACCTCATCAGATTCACGTGCAAGTTTTCTAATTATCGACTGGTTTTTTCTCGGCACCAGATCATCGATGTGTGTCATTAAGACATCCCAGTCACGTAACAGATAAAATGTCACTACAGGTATTAACACCATATTAGCTGCCCAGACTGTCAGAGCCAAACCCGATGATGCTACAGATGAGACCACCTGAGATATTATTCCACCTGCCTGAGCATAATGAGCTGCAAATAATTTTTTAAGTAAATCAAAGTCAAATACCGAAGTGTCTATGGCAAGATATTTAGCAACCTGAGGTAAAACATTATTTTGAATATGATCCAGGTATTCCGGCATATTTGAAACAAGATATGCTATCTGCTTACCCAATAACGGCAAGATTAAAAAAGCCATAATTGTTAATAAACTGAACAGCGTTATAAAAACAATAGTAACTGCTAAACTACGTGACAATTTAGATGAAAATCTGGGCTGGAATTTCATCTCCAGTCGATCTGCTATCGGATCGCCTAAATAAGCCAGTAATGCCGCAGCAAAAAAAGGCATTAATACGGGTGACAATAAATAAAAAACAAACCCTGTCAACGAAACGATCAGTAACATCATCCATTTTTGTGACTCTGAAATCTGGCTCATCCATTTAACCTGTAACGTAATATATATTTTGGTGTTTCTGGCAATTCATTTTCAGATTTTTTTTCACCAGTTTCATCACCATCCGGGTTTTCATTTAAAACCTGTTGTGTCGGCTCATCTGAATTATCAACTGGTAAATCTGCTGACACCTGTTTTTTCTCCTGATGATTGTCTGGACGCGTATCAGGCACCAGAACTTTACCCAGTGCAATAATACGTTTTAGATCACTTTCATCACCACTCAGCTCGATATGAAAATCAACCTGATATTGATTCACTTCAGTCGCATATACATTTTTAACTGGTGCCAGTGAAGACAGATAATGTGAAGCAGCTGCATATTTACTAACGCTATTTAAATCACTCACACGTAATAAAATCTCTCCATCGTTCTCATTGCCGGCAAAGACCGCAAAGCGACTGGAGATCTGATCAGTCGCCACGCCTACACCACTGCCCATAAGAATCTCCAGGTCCGGTGAAGTTAATTTCCAGCTCTCAGTTCTGTCTTCCATTAATAATGACCAGTTAACCGTCCAGCTTCCCTTTGACCAGTTCATGCGCCCAAGAACCACTGCATCCACCGAATAACGTTCACTAGCCTGTTTTACCGGACCCCAGAACTCGCCCCAGACATCAATAAACTTAATCATCTTTTTATCACGAGCATCATACTCGGGCCAGATAACAGGCAATCCCCGGCGTTTAGCCTCTTTACTCACAGCCTGTTTAATTTGTGAAACATCTGATTTTTTTAATAAATAACGGTTATTACCATCTTTAACCGCTAACCAGACAAGCACATTAGGACGCTGATAACCCCAGATAGGCATACTGTTATCCCGTAATAACTGCCTGACTTTTGCCCCGTCAAACTGCATCCATAACTTGTATTTAGGCGCAACCAGAGTACTGGTTTTTTTCATATAATCATCAATTTCAGGCTGACTCATGGCTTTATAATGATACTGGCGTACCATACGAGTCGCCTGTTTTAAATCAATCTGAGTAGGAGCCAGGCTGGTACCAGATACTCGCACTGACACCTCAATCAAACCTTGTTCAAATGCAGCGCCCCGAATCTGCTTTTCCTGACTGATTACAGGCAAACTTACTTCGTAAATTTGTTTAATTACAGCTGCCTGTGCATTTACTGAGAGGATAAATAAGCTAATTATGTTAAAAAATATTGTTTTACGGTTCATTTTCATTCGTGACTATTGCAAGGAAGATGTACAATACCACATCTTTTAATAGTGATGGTTTATCAGGTTCGCAATGTCTCAATCAGATTCACAAAATTCTTCAAAACAATCCCTTAGTTACCGTGATGCCGGTGTCGATATAGACGCAGGTGCTGATCTGGTTGAACAAATAAAGCCCCACGTTAAGCGCACTATGCGCCCGGAAGTGTTGGGTGGACTAGGCGGATTTGGTGCCTTATTCGAAATTCCTCTTGATCGCTACCAGAAACCGGTACTGGTTTCCGGCACTGATGGAGTGGGCACCAAACTTAAACTGGCATTAGAATTAAACAAGCATGACACGATCGGTATTGATCTGGTGGCTATGTGTGTAAACGATATACTGGTTTTAGGTGCTGAGCCGCTCTATTTCCTTGATTATTATGCAACTGGAAAGCTTGATAACGCGGTTGCTACAGATGTAATTAAGGGAATTGCAGAAGGCTGTATTCAATCGGGCTGTGCTTTAACAGGTGGCGAAACCGCAGAAATGCCGGGCATGTACAGTGAAGGCGATTACGATCTTGCCGGCTTCTGTGTCGGTATTGTTGAAAAAGACCAGATCATTGATACCAGCAAAGTTGAAGCGGGCAATGTTCTCATTGGTATCGCCTCATCTGGCCCGCATTCCAACGGTTACTCTCTTATTCGTAAAGTAATCGAAGTGAGTAATGCCGATTTAAGTGAAACCTGTGGTGAACAGACACTGGGTGAAGCATTACTAGCACCTACTCGTATATACGTAAAAAGCATTCACGCTCTACTTGAACAAATTGATATCCACGCCATGTCTCACATCACCGGTGGTGGATTAACTGAAAACCTGCCTCGTGTAATGCCTGAAAATACTCGTGCACAGCTTGATGTGAATAGCTGGGAATTACCTGAAGTATTTAAGTGGTTACAGCAACAGGGCAATATTGAAGATCTGGAAATGTATCGCACATTTAACTGCGGTATTGGTATGGTATTAATCATTAATGAAGAAGATGCAGATACCGCCATCGATGTGCTGAACAAAGCAGGTGAATCTGCATTTAAGCTGGGTTCAATAACAAGCTCCAACGGTGCACCAGACGTAATTATTGAATAAGTTCTGTTTTAATGAGTACACCCAGTTTAAATATCGTTGTACTGATTTCAGGCAGCGGCTCGAATTTACAGGCCATTATTGATGCTGTTACTGCAGGTCAGTTACATGCAAACATTAAAGCGGTTATTAGCAACCGCCCGGATGTTAAAGGGCTAGAACGAGCCCTGTCTGCAAACATCCCTGCTCTCACACTTGATCACAAACAGTTTGATAGTCGGGAAGCTTTTGACCAGCAGCTTATTCAGGAAATAGACCAGCACCAGCCAGACCTGATAATCCTTGCAGGTTTTATGCGTATACTCACTGATGATTTTGTTAAGCATTACAACGGTAAAATGCTGAACATTCATCCTTCGTTATTACCTGAATTCACGGGCTTAAATACCCACCAGCGAGCACTTGACGCGGGTGTTAAACAACATGGTGTCACTGTGCATTATGTCAGTAATGAACTCGATGGTGGCCCACTTGTCTTACAGGCAGTCATTGATGTAAATGAAAATGACACAGTTGAATCATTACAACAACGCATTCACCAGCAAGAACATATTATTTATCCAATGGTTATTGAATGGGCCGCACAACAGCGACTCGAAGTCATTGATCAACAGGTTTATCTGGATAAACAACCACTGGAAAACCCGGCCAAATGGATAAACAACCAACTCATCAATTAAATCTGGATAAATCTGCAATCGTTTATCTCCTGCTACTGTCTGCTTTACTGTCATTATTTACATCTAAAGCAATAGCAGAAAATTCACCTGTAAAATCAGATACCTATTTAACTGAAACATTAGAAGAAACGAGCTTTATTCTGCCCCCTAACCATCAAAGCCTGTACAGCATGGAGAAATATGGTTCGCATGTGGGTGAAATGAAAAATAAATTACACTATAAAGATGGCACAATTAACTATACCTCCAGCGCTGAAGCCAAAGGTCTGGCTTCACTTTTTATAAAAGCAGAGCCCAAAGAAACCAGCATCTTAAACTGGCCAGAAAATAAACAGTCATCTCTCCCTCAACAGTTAAGTTTTAGTTACATTCAGGGTAAAAAACATAAAAAAAATCAACAGATTATGTTTGAGCATGTGGAAACAGGTGAAACACAAATTACAGGCAGCTATAAATTCAAGCCTTATTCATTACAAAGCACCCAAACTGTCTGGGGCAGACAGTTATTACCCCTGTTAATGAGTAGTGATCTGCAGCTTGACCCTCATACCACCAGCAATAGTTTTTATATTACTGACAAGGGACATCTGCAAAAATACACCTATACTCTGGTAACGAGTGAAGACATAAAATTTAAAAACAAAATACAGCCTGTTTTAAAATTTAAACTAAGTAGAGAAGGTAGCCGACGCATGTCATATGTCTGGTTATCCAGAGATCATTACTACCTTCCTCTAAAAATTGAACAATATAAAGACGGTGACTTAAACGTCCGTATGTTAATGACACACCTGAACCTGGATTAAACAGAATTAAGATGACTGATATAAACGAAGAAGATGACGACTGGGTAAGTAAAAGCCAGCGCAAAAGAGAATGCGATGATGTTCTGGAACTGGGTGAAAAGATGATCACCATGAACCAGGATGAGCTTGATCAAATCACCATGGATAGTGAATTGCGCCAGGCTCTTGATGATGCACAGCGTATAAAATCCAATAACGCGCTTAAACGTCAAAAACACTATATAGCCAAAGTTATGCGCGGCTTAGATGATCAAACACTCAGCGGTCAGGTAGAGCGTGTATTACATAAACATGACATCTATAATGCTGAATTCAAACGCATGGAAAAGTGGCGTGATTCAATAATAGAAAATGGTGACAGGGGAATTAATGATTTTCTTGAACAATACCCTCATGCGGATCGTCACCACCTGAGACAACTGGTTCGAAATGCCGTCAAAGAGAAAAAAAACAACAAACCACCCGCAGCTTATCGTCAGATATTTAAATACATAAGAGAAGTTTCTGATGAAGCCACCAGCAACGATGCGAATGACTATTAGCTCTACTATACTAAAACTACCTATAATAAATTAATTTGAGTAATTTTCATGGACTTTACCAGCATACATAATTTCTACGAACATCTGGTGATTGATTACCTTCAGGCAGAGGTTATTCCTAGTCATGAAGATCAGTCTACCGATTTCTTTCTTGATGTCGCCTGTTATGCGCTCTCAAAACTACCGTCACGATATATGCGTCACGAAATTGATATGGCCTTTTATCTGGAATCTAAAGAGCGCGCTGAGATGATGGCTGAAGTAAAAAAACACGTAGATGAAGCAGTTCAATACATCACACAGAACTTTAATAAAAACGAACGTTACGAGCCTTAATTAAAAATAGCACGATACATCACAATTAAGGACTGACCTCACTTTTTGAGTTCTGTCCTCGATTGTGATTCCACAGACGTTATTCAGTGCAACTAACTTAAGCTGCCTTAAAGCTCAAACCTTCACCATCCAGCTCAACATCAATTACATCACCCGGTGAAAAATCACCTTGCAATAACTTTTGTGCAAGTGGGTTTTCCAGTTGTTGCTGAATAGCTCTTTTTAATGGCCTTGCTCCATATACCGGATCAAAACCTGCTTCACCCAGCCTGTCTAATACCGTCTCACTTAAATGTAGATCAAGATCTCTATCCTGCAAGCGCTGGCGTAGGTTTTCGATTTGAATAGCAGTAATCGAACGTATCTGTTCACGACCCAGAGTATGAAATACAACAGACTCATCCACCCGGTTAATAAATTCAGGCCTGAAATGCTGACCGACAATCTCCATAACAGCAGATTTCATTCCATCAAAATCACCCTTTTCAGTAAACTCCTGGATATGTTGCGAGCCAAGATTCGATGTCATGATAATAACGGTGTTTCTAAAATCAACGGTACGACCCTGACCATCTGTTAAACGACCATCATCAAGAACCTGTAATAACACATTAAAAACGTCCGGATGTGCCTTTTCAACTTCATCCAGCAAAACAACTGAATAAGGTTTACGGCGCACTGCTTCCGTTAAGTAACCACCTTCCTCATAACCTACATATCCTGGAGGCGCTCCAATTAATCTGGCCACTGAATGTTTTTCCATAAATTCCGACATATCAATGCGCACCATTGCATCTTCGGTATCAAACAAGAATTTAGCCAGTGCTTTTGTAAGTTCCGTTTTACCTACACCAGTAGGCCCTAAAAATAAAAATGAGCCATTCGGGCGATTAGGCTCAGACAACCCTGCACGTGAACGTCGTATTGCATTTGATACTGACTCAACAGCTTCACTCTGCCCCACCACTCGTTTGCCTATTTCATCTTCCATGCGTAAGAGCTTTTCTTTTTCACCTTCCATCATTTTTGCAACCGGTATTCCGGTTGAACGTGAAACGACTTCAGCAATTTCCTCTTCGGTAACTCGATTACGCAGTAAAGTCATTTCCTGCATTTCTGCCTGCGACGCCATATCAAGCTCTTTTTCCAGCTCGGGAATACGCCCATACTGTAATTCAGACATACGAGTCAGGTCATTCGCCCGACTTGCGGTTTCCAGTTCCAGTCGTGCCTGTTCAAGTTTTTCCTTAATACTGGCACTGCCATGCAGCGCCGCTTTTTCAGACACCCAGATTTCATCCAGTTGCTGATATTCCTGCTCAAGCACATCTATCTCTTCCTGAAGTTTTAACAGACGATCCCTTGAAGCCCGGTCATCTTCTTTTGTCAGTGCTTCACGTTCAATTTTTAACTGAATTAAACGCCGTTCCAGTCTATCCATCACCTCTGGTTTAGAATCAATTTCCATACGAATACGGCTGGCCGCTTCATCAATTAGATCAATCGCTTTATCTGGTAACTGTCGATCAGTTACATAACGATGAGATAAAACCGCAGCTGAAACAATTGCAGGGTCTGTAATATCAACACCATGATGAACTTCATAACGTTCTTTTAATCCACGTAAAATTGCAATGGTATCTTCAACCGTAGGTTCTTCTACCAGTACTTTTTGAAAGCGTCTCTCCAGTGCAGCGTCTTTCTCAATATACTTACGATATTCATCCAGTGTTGTCGCACCCACACAATGTAACTCACCTCTAGCTAATGCAGGCTTCAACATATTACCCGCATCCATAGCACCTTCGGATTTACCCGCACCCACCATCATATGAATTTCATCAATAAATAAAATCACCTGACCTTCCTGTTTAGAAAGATCATTGAGCACTGCTTTTAAACGCTCTTCAAATTCACCTCTAAACTTTGCACCGGCAATTAATGCAGCCAGATCAAGAGAAAGCAAACGTTTACCTTTTATACCCTCAGGCACTTCACCATTTACAATACGTTGAGCCAGACCTTCAACAATAGCCGTTTTACCTACACCCGGCTCACCAATTAATACTGGATTATTTTTTGTTCTGCGCTGCAATACCTGAATTGTTCTACGAATTTCTTCATCACGACCGATAACCGGATCAAGCTTTCCCTGCTCCGCTCGTTCAGTTACATCTACAGTGTATTTTTCAAGTGCCTGACGCTGTTCCTCTGCATTCGGGTCATTTACATTCTGCCCACCACGTACTTTTTCTATGGCATCTTCGAGTGCTTTTTTATCCGCACCAAATTCACGTAAAATTTCACCAATTCGTGATTTTTCTTCCATTGCAGCAAGCACAAACAACTCGCTCGATATGTAATCGTCTTTACGTTTTTGCGCAAGCTTGTCTGTTACATTTAATACACGCCCCAGATCATTAGACAGATGCACATCACCCGCATTACCTTCCACCTGAGGTAGATGCTCTATCTCCTCACCTAACTTGGAACGCAAACCATTTACATTTACATTACTCATGGTTAATAAATGACGTACCGTTCCACCATCCTGGTCAAGTAGAGCCAGCATTAGATGAAGTGGTTCTATAAACTGATGATCTCGTCCAACCGCGAGAGACTGCGCCTCAGAAAGCGCCATTTGAAATTTGCTGGTTAATCGATCCATTCTCATGGCATTGCCTCATTTAAATTTTCTATTAATCAACAGATATGGGTATTAACATTTTTTTCAAGGGGGTATTAATCAGAATAACTAAAATCTAATCAATATAACAGGCAGATTCAATGTCTGGAAAAACAGGGGTTTTATTATATTTAATAGTTAACTCAGACAGGTTACACCTTAATTAATAAAACCTTTAACTTTACGTCTCTGAGCTAATAATATTATTTTTTAATCAGCGAACAATTTAACCAGTTCATCAGTTAACATTGGTTTTCCCATCAAATACCCCTGCGCAATATCACAGTTGTTTTTTTCTAAAAAGGCCCAATGTTCTTCAGTAGAGACACCTTCAGCTACAACTTTTAAACCGAGTTTATGCGCCATAGCAATGACCGCAGCAGATATTTCCATATCATCTTTATCGTTCGGTATATCACTAATAAAATCTTTGTCTATTTTTAACGTATCAATTGGTAATCGTTTCAAATAATTTAATGATGAATAACCGGTACCAAAATCATCTATAGTAAGCGAGATACCTAGTGCTTTTATCTGGTCAAGTAATTCTATCGCATGATCTATCTGCTCCATTAACGTGGTTTCTGTAATTTCAAGTTCCAGGTTTACTGCTTTAAAATCTGTTTCAGAAAGAATATTCTGTATCGTCTCTAGCAGATACGGATCTCGAAACTGACGCGTTGACAAATTAACAGCTAACTCAAGATCACGCATACCCTGATTTTCAAGATTTTTTATTTCTTTACAGGCCGTTCTTAAAACCCACTTACCCAGTTTAACCATCAACCCTGCAGTTTCTGCTATTGGTATAAAGTACTCGGGTGACAACTCACCTTTTTCTGGATGATTCCATCTAATTAACGCTTCTACACCAACCAGGTCTTTAGTTTTAATATCACACTTTGGTTGATATTTAATGTAAAGCTGATCCGTATCCAGTGCATGCCTTAAATCATTTTCAATCGTTAAGTGATCTACAATTTGAGTATTCATTTCCTCCGTGAAAAACTGATAATTATTTCTTCCTGAAGACTTGGCTTTATACATTGCCATATCTGCATTTTTCAATAATATATCTGCATTCAAACTGTCAACTGGTGCCAGAGTAATCCCTATACTTGGCGTTATTAATATTTCTTTCTTTAATAACTGTATCGGATCAGACATCTTATTCATTATTTTTCTGGCCACAGAAGATGCACCCGACATACCATCAATATCCGTCAACAGGATGACAAATTCATCACCACCCATTCGTGCAACCGTATCCTGATACCTTACACACTGGCGTAACGTTTCAGCAACTTTCATTAATACAGCATCACCCACATCATGGCCTAGTGAATCATTAATACGTTTAAATTCATCTAAATCCAGATACAATAACGCGGCAGTAGCTTCTGTTCTCTTTAAGCCTTTTAATACCTGCTCAAGTCTGTCCCTGAATAAAATACGATTTGCTAGCCCGGTTAAACTATCGACATAAGCCAGCTCCTCCATTCGTAAATGCGCTTCTTTAAGCTGTGACACATCCTCAAAAACAGTTACAAAATGAGTGATTTTAGATTGTTCATTAGTAATAGAAGATACCGACATTAACACCCATATTTTTCCACCATCTTTTTTTCTAAGCTGCATTTCTCCCTGCCATTCCTGCCCAAGATTTATTCTTTCCCATAAATCATTTACTACCTGCATATCTATATCTTCCGGCTGAAATATACGTGCATTCTTATTCAATAATTCATCTTTTGTATATTCTGTTACCGAACAGATTTTGGGGTTAGCATATTCTATATTTGCATCTTGATCAGTAATTACCACCATCGAGCCACTTTGCTCAACAGCTGATGACAACATTTTTAACTTAAGTTGTTGACTACGAACATCTGTCATATCCTTGATGCCTTCAACTACACCATCATATTTTTCCTGATCATCAAGAAACGGTGCAGATTCAACCTGAATTAATACTGCATGTCCCCGTTTATGTAATACCTCTATTTCATAAATACTTGAGTTACCTTTTTTACGTTCGACAATCTGTTTTTTTATAATTTTCTGATTATTTTTATTTTCAAAATCAAATACTGAACGACCTAACATTTCATCTATGCTATAACCCAACATATCTGCCAGCGCCTGATTTACAAATCGAATATTATTATATCGATCAATAACCCATATGCCTTCGTTCAGGTTTTCAACAATTCGTTTATATCTGTTCTCACTTGCTGCCAGATCCCGCATAACGGTAAACACATGCTGAGCCCAGCCTTTTTCATCTCTTTTTATAACACTGGCAAACACTTCAACTTCGCACCAGTCACCCTGCTTACGTTTAAAACGTAAATTACAATTGAGTTTCTTAATTTCACCAGAATATAATTTATTAAACAGGCTTATTATTCTGGCATGATCATTAGGGTGTATTTGCTGCCCCCACCAACTTTGAAAAATTTCAGCTGAGGGAATTTCTTCGGGTTTATAACCCAGGATTTGAGCCCATGAATTAGAAAAATTCAGGCTAGGTGAAGGGGGTAAACAAAAATCACATAAACCAACATTGCACAGGCTGATGGCCAGAGCATTGGACTGCTGAATATCTAAACTTAATCCCTGTGACATATATGTTTTTTTAACCCATTACTTATTACTTTAATAATAGGTGATAAACAGAGAATATGTTGATATGGCTAGTTTTCTGCGTGTAAATTTTATTTTTTATATTTTTTACGTTTAAACAAGTCACTGCGACGACTAACTAATCGGTCCAGAAACAGCAGACCATCCAGGTGATCCATTTCATGCTGTATTGCTCTAGCTTCAAAACCGCTAGACTCAATTTCATGTGATTTACCGGTTTCATCCGTATAGTTCAGTTTGATTTTCTCAGCACGAATAACATTACCCGTAAAATCTGGAACTGATAAACAACCTTCACGCCCCATATCCATGCCATCCCAGGCAGTAATTTCAGGGTTAATCATTATCATATGACCGTGGTTATCGACAGGTTTTCGCATATTGGAAACATCAACTATCACTACGCGTTTAAACATATCTACCTGAGGTGCTGCAATACCAACGGCACCCGGTCCCTGCTTTCGAGTTTCTTCAAGCTCTTTTATAAAGTCGAGTATTTCTTTATCAATTGTTTCAACACTTTCAGATAATTGTTTTAAGCGCTGATCAGGATAGATCAAAATTTCCATTTAACGACTAACCCCTTAATGTATTAATTTCATCGAGGTTAATTTCAATATCCGTATTTAAATCATCAAGTGCTTTTTGCAAAGGATCAATGCCATTTTTTGCGATACCTTCCATTGTCATAATGTAAATCGGCTTATCTTTACTTCCACCAACATCTGTTTCCAGATCAATAATATTCAAACCGGCAAGCGCTAATGCTGATGTTACCTGCGCAACAATGCCACCTCTATCGGCTCCATAAACGGTAACCTGAACATCCGGTTCTATTCTTGATACATCAGTATTTACATCTTCATCAATATGTAGATGCAAATTCATTTCTTTACAAATACCATCCAGTATCTGATGCAGGTCTTTATCACTCTCATGAGAAACACGTAACATAATGGCGAAATTAGCACCTAGTCGCATCATAGATGCCTGAGCCAGATTGCATCCTCGCTGATACAGAGCATCTGTCACCGCTGCAACAATGCCCGCCTGATCTGCCCCTACCAATGTTAAAACCGACCACTTCATTAACTGTCTCCAGATTTAATTTATATAAAATCATTCAAACCAGATTAGACTGGCCTGACGTCCTGTTTTACCATCTCGTCGAAAGGAATAAAAGCGATTCGCATCATTGTAAGTACAATACTCACCACCATATATTGCTCTTATGCCCATGTTTTCCAGTCTTAGTTTTGCCAGTAGATAAATATCAGCTAAATAATGCCCCGGTCGATTTTCTTTAAAAGCCTCTATCGATTTAGCCTGATTATCTATAAAAATATCACGAACTTCTTTACCCACTTCGAAAGCCTGTGCACCTATAGCCGGCCCCAGCCAGACCAGCAATTGTCCATGCCTTTCATTTAGCGCAGCAACCGTAGATTCAATCACGCCATCAGCCAGCCCACGCCAGCCTGCATGTGCAGCAGCTACTTTTGTGCCCTTTCGGTTACAGATTAAAATAGGCAAACAATCCGCCGTCATTACCGTACAGATCGTATTCGCTGCCTCACTAAAGGATGCATCGGCATCAGTTAGAGCCGAAGATTGTTTTGATTTTATATATTGCGCATTGACGGCACGATTACCATGCACCTGATCGAGCCACACCGGTTCATCAGGAAGATGAAACTGCTGTTTTAATAATTCACGATTAGTTAGAACCTGCTGTGCGTCATCCTCCACATGCAGTGCCAGATTCAAACCGGCATATTCTCCTGTGCTTACCCCATCATTACGAGTAGTACAAAATGCATGAACATTATCTGCTGCGGGCCAGTCAGGTTTAATAACCTCTATGATTGGATCTTTAATGTTGACTTTAATGCTCATCCGTAAATTCATCTGAAAACTCTTCCATGAAATCACTCTGGTAATATTCGTCATCCTGACTTACCTGTGCAATATCATCTTCCAGTACTTTTACGAGCTGTTTCATATCATCGGGTAAAGGGGCGCTCCACTCCATGTGTTTGCCTGTAGACGGATGTATAAGCCCAAGTTTTCGAGCATGTAGAGCCTGACGATCAAAACCACGTAACATTTCTTTTAACTCATCACCACATCCCGGTGGAAGCTGCAATCGGCCACCATAGGTTTGATCGCCCACTAGCGGGTGTTTCACATGAGCCATGTGCACACGAATCTGATGGGTACGCCCGGTTTCAAGATTAACCTTAATACGACTATGCCCTCGATAACGATCCAGAACACGAAAATGCGTTATAGCCTGTTTACCTTCGGGCTTTACTGCCATTTTTTTACGATCACGACCACTTCGGCCAATTCCTTTATCAATTGTTCCACCCGAAGTGAATACCCCTAAGACTATAGCGAGATATTCACGGTGCACAGTGCGTTCCTGCAACTGCTCTACTAACAATTTATGTGCTTTTAGGGTTTTGGCAACCACCAGCAAACCGGAAGTATCTTTATCCAGCCGATGCACAATGCCTGAACGGGGCACCCCATGTAATTTTTCATCATGAAAAAGCAGTCCGTTCTGCAAAGTACCGTCCGGATGTCCTGCACCCGGGTGCACGATCAACCCTACGGGTTTATTGATAACCAGAATATCATCATCTTCATAGATGATATCCAACGGGATATCCTGAGCAATAACCTCTTCATCACACATTTCATGCTCAATGCTAACCTCAAGTAACTCACCACCAATCACCTTGTCTCTGGCCCTTGGAGTAGCTCCGTCTAACTTAACCCGCTCGGCTTTAATCCACGCCTGTAGACGGCTACGGGAATAATCAGGGAACATTTTCACTAAAACCGCATCTAATCTCTGAGATGCATATTCAAGTGGAATACTTATTTTTACTGTTTCATGGTTTATACCATCGGACATAGACGACTTCTCTTGTATAATGTCTGCTTAATCTGAACTGAAAGCATTTTAACCGGCTCAATATTAAATAACACTGCTTAACTTTTTTATTTACACAACATGCTACACCGAGAATTATGACACGATTACTTTCTACCCTTATTTTATCTTTGTTTCTTATCGCCTGCAGCGATGACGGCGTTAAAAGCGACCCTTACGCCGACTGGAGTGCACTCGACTTTTATGATGAAGCCAGCACAGCTCTGAATGCAGGGGAGTTCGAGGAAGCCATTAAAAACCTTGAAAACCTCGAAGCACGCTTCCCTTTCAGCCCTTATGCCAGACAGGCCCAGCTGGATGTAGCATATGCTTATTATAAATTCGAAGAACCGGAATCAGCTATAGCCGCTGCGGATCGTTTTATTAGAATTAACCCAAGAGACAAAAATGTTGATTATGCCTACTACTTAAAAGGCCTGGCTGACTACAACCGGGGCACAGGATTTCTGGACAGCTACTTCCCCCGCGACCTGTCACAACATGATAACAAATCAATGGGCGATTCTTTACGCAGCTTTTCCACACTGGTTGAGCGTTTCCCAGACAGCCGTTATGCCAATGACGCATACCAGCATATGGTATTTTTACGCAATAAACTGGCAGAAGCCGAAATACATGCAGCTGAATATTACATAAAACGTAAAGCCTGGTTAGCCGCAGCCAAGCGCGGTCAATACGTACTGGAAAACTACCCGACAACCCCAGCCAGCCGTAAGGGTCTGGCCATTATGGTGCAGTCTTATAAAGAACTAGGGTTAAATGACCTGTCAGCTGATGCACAATCTGTTCTGGATGCAAACCCGATTGTGACCGAAAATCTGGCGGATAATACAAATACAGAGCTGGAAGCACCTGAGAAGTAAACTTGAAAGGCATAAGTCACTGCTCAGGCACATAACCATCGGGGACTGAGCATCTTTCCCGCTCTGTCCCCTGTTGTGATACCATCAAGAGCTTTACAGAGTCAGTTTACTACCACTGTCAACGCATAGTGGTATGCGTTAAAGGGCACTTTCACTCTACTCCCAAAACTATAAATATTATTATTTTTAATTAAGCCTTCTTCACATGTTTGGATTTAAGCTTTAATCCGCCTAGCCCTGAAATTTTACAGTCAATATCATGATCTGCATTCTCAGCAGGATCAATCAAGCGAATATTTTTAACCTTAGTACCCACCTTAACCACGGATGAAGAACCCTTTATTTTTAAATCTTTTGCGACAATAACCGAGTCGCCACTATTTAGAATATGTCCGTTCATATCACGCACTAAAGACTCATCAAGCGATTCATCTTTAGGCCACTCATGTCCGCATGATGGACAAACAAACATGTCTCCATCTTCATAGGTATATTCAGAAGCACATTCAGGGCATTTAGGTAAAGGCATAAGATTAGACAGTCTTGAAATAAGTTACGCTATTGTAATAGTTAACTACGTTAAAATAAAACCAATTGGAATTTTACTCTGCCCACAATATTATTTTCCATCGGGGAAAGAGCATCTTTCCCGCTCTGTCCCCTGTTGTGATGCCATCAAGAGGTTTACGGAGTCGGCTTACTACACTGACAGGGCATAGTTGTATGGGTTAAGGGGACGGAGCGCACAAAGCAGCGTTCCATCCCCGATGGCTATGTACCTTAGCAGGGTAATTAAACCCGACCGGAAAAATTGACTAAACCTAACCTCTCCGATAACCCGACGTAATCGGATATCGTCTATCCCTCCCAAACGCTCTTTGTGTAATCCTTACCCCCGGTGGTGCCTGCCTTCGTTTATACTCGTTGATTTGCACCATTCTTAATATTTTATCCACAGTCTGTTGCTCATAACCCGCATCAATAATCTGTTGTCTGGGTTTATCTTCTTCAACGCTCATTCTTAAAATGGCATCCAGTATGGCGTAATCTGGCAGACTATCCTGATCTTCCTGATCTTCTCTTAATTCAGCTGAAGGAGGCCTGTCTAAAACCCGTTGCGGGATAACCTGTTTAACTGAATTTCGATAATCACACAGCGCATACACCAGTAGTTTTTCAACATCTTTAAGCGGCGCAAAACCACCTGCCATATCACCATATAAAGTGCAGTAACCCACCGCCATTTCACTTTTATTACCTGTGGTCAGCACCATTCGACCCAGCTTGTTAGACAATGCCATTAATATCACACCCCGACAACGGGCCTGAATATTCTCTTCTGTCGTATCCACTTCAGTATTAGCAAATTCATCTTTCAATGTTTCAAGAAAAACCTGAAATGTGGGCTCAATTGAAATCACCTTATAATCCACACTCATTATGTCGGCCTGAGCAGCTGCATCATCCAGACTCATTTGTGCTGTGTAACGAGATGGCATCATCACCGCATGCACCTGATCACTACCCAGCGCATCAACCGCTACTGCCAGTGTTAATGCTGAATCAACACCTCCGGACAACCCAATAACCACACCATTAAATCCATTACCCTTTACATAATCTCGAACTGACGTAACCAGCGCTTTATAGATATTAGACAAATCACTTTCTGGTTGATGAAACGGTGTGTTTACAGCGGTTACCGATTGATCTTCATGCAACTGATAATGCAATAAGGCCGGTTCAAAATCGGGCCCTCGGCCCACTAGTTCAGACTGGGCATTCATCACTAAAGAGTCACCATCAAACACCAGCTCATCCTGTCCACCAACCAGATTCAGGTAAAACATAGGTAAAGCAGCCTGTTTTTGACGATGACGTAACATATCCAGACGTTGTTGATGTTTATTTCGGTGATAGGGAGATGCATTTAGTATAACAATCGCCTGTGCGCCGGCATCTTTAGCTTTTTGAACCGGTTCATCAAACCAGGCATCTTCACAGATAATAATGCCTATTTTCTGCTGTTTGATTTCAATTAACAGCGGTTCCTTACCCGACTGGAAATAACGTTTTTCATCAAAAACAGCATAATTTGGCAGGCTATATTTGTGATACTCACCCGTCACCTTACCTTCAGAGCAAACAACAGCGGCATTAAATAACTCATGCTGATGTAATCGCGGTGCACCAAAAACAACGATTAAACCAGCTGTATTAATCGCAATTTCATTGATTGCAGCTTCAATTTGATTAATAAACCCCTGACGCATAAGAAGGTCTTCAGGTGGATATCCACTCAGCGCCAGCTCGGGAAAAATAACAATATCGGCACCTGCCTGTTTTGCCAGATGCGATTGGGATATGATTTTCCGGGCATTCGCTTTAATATCACCTACCAGAAATTGTTCCTGAATCAGGCATAGTTGTACGGCTTCAGTCATAGTGTGTGTTAGTTTAGAATAGTTTCAATTACTTAATTTTATCAGAGATAAGGGCTGTTACCGAAAATGTTTAAAAGTGTTTTAATTATTATTTTTGTTATTGTCATGCTTTTTGTTATACGCACCGTATTACAACGTCTAAAACAACCTGCCACTAAAGCTAAGTCACTCAATACTCAGGACACTGTCAAATGCCTGCAGTGTAATACTTACATACCCCGTAACGATGCTATTGTTAAAGGTGACACGGCTTTTTGCAGCACACAACATCTTGAAGACTGGAACCAGAACCATTGAGTTACGACACTAACAGCCCTGATTACTCCACCATGACTAATCAAGGCGATGAAATTACCTGGCGAGCGCTGAAGCAACTTAACTTATACCGTTTAGTTCTGGCAACCGGATTACTGGCAGCGTTTAATAACAGCGAGTGGATGATTTTTCTTGGTAGCCAGAGTCCAGAGGCTTTCGTATTTACAGCTTCTATTATGCTTATTGGCGGCCTGCTTTATGTGGTAACCGGTTTAAGAGGTCGCCCCAATTTTGAAACACAGATAGTTATTACAAATGCCAGTGATATTCTGTTAATTACTCTGTTATCGCATTTCAGTGGTGGTTTAAGCAGCTCTTTAAGCGTTTTATTAATCATCAATGTCACAGCTACAGGCACATTCTTACGTGATCGTGATTCTTTTTTATTCGCTGCTTTGGCTTCCATTGCGGTACTCAGCGAACAAACCTACAGTATGGCGCAGGGTATCAGTAACGCAGCCGAATACACCCGTGCCGGTTTGTTAGGCCTTGTATTCTTTGGCACAAGTTTTCTTGCATCTATATTATCTAAACGCGCCCGTGAATCTGAAAAACTAGCTATAGAGCGCGAAGCGGACATTATAAGTCTGGAAATTTTAAATGAAGATATTATTCAAAACATGCGAACAGGTATTATCGTAGTAGATATTGACGGACATATTCGTTTGGCCAATAGCTCAGCCGAAGCCTTACTAGGAAACATTTCTTTACAGGACAACCCTTTACTGGAAAACATTCTACCCGCTTTAGACGCGCGTTTTCTTCAATGGCAGGAACAACCCTATACTCATCACAAAGCAATTCGTCAGGAGCACGGATTACCGGATATTCAGCCCGGGTTTCGTAAGTTACAACGTACAGAACATGAAACAACGGATGACGATAGCGGAGGAACGAGTGATACATTAATTTTTCTGGAAGATGCAACCCAGCTAAACCAGCGTTTTCAACAAATTAAACTTGCTTCGTTAGGCAGGTTAACAGCAAGCATTGCCCACGAAATACGCAACCCCTTAAGTGCGATTAATCATGCTGCGCAACTACTAGATGAAGGAAACCTAAGCCCTGGCGATAAAAAATTATCCTCCATAATAACTACACAAGTGCAACGATTAGACAAAGTGATAGAAAATGTATTACAACTATCGCGTCAACAACAGGGCAATATAGAAACTATAGAATTAAAACGATGGCTGCAGTATTTTTGTGATGATTTTTTGCAAACTAACAAACTAGGTAAAGACCAGTTACAGCTCGATATATTATTAGATGAAGTCATCATTTTATTTGATTCCAGTCACCTTACTCAAGTAATGTGCAACTTATGCACGAATGCTATCGTACATAATGACAAAGCACTTGAAAAAATTAAAATTATTATTAGATGTGGTCACGATAAAAAATATGATCAACCATTTATCGAAATCATTGACAACGGTCCTGAAATCCCTAAAAAAATAGTTCAACAAATTTTTGATCCCTTTTTTACTACAAGCACAAAAGGTACAGGTCTGGGTTTATATATCACCAAGGAAATGATCGAAAGCAATAGAGGTAAAATAATCTATACTAAATCAGGCGATGGCGAAAATTGCTTTAAATTATTATTTATTAGCAGAAAATAAGCTGCAAACAACGCACCTAATACTCACCTGACATTCGGTTTCAATTACTGAATAATAAGTAAATATTAACTGTCCCGTCCTGAAATACGTTGACGGTTAAATTAAGCCAGCTGCATTTCGCAGTTGGCTTTTTTATGCACTTCATCTGGTGTTTTC
The DNA here is from genome assembly GCA_003349885.1 of endosymbiont of Galathealinum brachiosum. Taxonomy (NCBI): domain Bacteria; kingdom Pseudomonadati; phylum Pseudomonadota; class Gammaproteobacteria; species endosymbiont of Galathealinum brachiosum. Next base: position 376,786 of record QFXC01000013.1, read on the forward strand.
ATATCCAGACTCAAGTGCCGCCTAAATCGATTATAAGCTTCAATGGATTCTTTCACCAATTCTTTTAAATCATCGAACGTTTTACATCTATAAATTAAAAATTCCTGTTTTAATATCCCGTTAATGTGCTCAGCCGGTGCATTCTGGTAGCAATCATATCCGTCTGTCATTGAAGGCGTGATTTTATATTTATGCAGGGCATCCTGATATAAAACTGAACAATATTGTGATCCTCTATCAGAGTGATGCAGCAACGGCAATTGACTTTTTCTGTTACTTGCCGCTTGATCAAGTGCTTTAACCACATCACTGGCTTTCATTCCATGGTTCAACTCATGCCCCATTGTTTTGCGTGATAACGCATCTGTCACAAGAGATAAATAATGTACATCTTCATCACTTTCAACATAGGTAATATCACTGAACGAAGACCTGTTCCGGTCGTTTTATATTAAGACCCTTAAATAAGTTAGGGTGTTTTTTCATCCAGTGTTTGCTGTAGGTTGTCTTGGTGTAACTACGTCTGTGCCTTATTAATAGCTTTCCCTCGCGCAAATAATCAAACAAACCATCACGGCCTATTTTAATGCCGAGATCCTCTAGCTTGGGTTTAAGCAAAAAATATAATTTCCTTGTTCCAAGGTGAGGCAGGTATCACCGTATATCAAGTACGAGAGCTTTGATTGGCTCCCATTTTTTTTACGTTGTTGATCACGCTGATGTTGTTGATAAACAGCTTGTCTGGATATCCCGAAGAGACGACATGAAGCCGCCAGGCTTACACTCTCTTTTTGCTGGAGGCTCCTAGCGCTTCGGGTAAAAGCTTTTTTCGAATGGCGCCTCCAATTTGTTCATCGATGATATCAACCATTTCATTAAGAACTAGATTGCGTAACCGCTCATCGTCAAGCTCGCTCTCTAGCCGTTTAATTTGTTGAGGTGGGGTTTCTTTTGAAGGGTTCATGGACAACTCACTGGGTTTTAGACCAGTCTAATTTACCATGTTTACGCAACCAGACTAAAACAGTGCTTCTGCCTTGAATACCATAGGTGGACTATGCTTGTTTATACGTTAATTCACCCGACTCAATGCGTTCTATAATGCCCAATTTAAAGCCCGGGCTATAATCTTGTTGAGTACGTTTACGTGCTATAGGGTTATTCTTTTTCATCAATAAGTCCTCAGAGTGACAACTTATCTCAGGACGGGACATAGGCAAATAAAAAGCCCCGCTTTACAGCGGGGCTTTTCAAACTAAACTAACTAGCTAAGTTTTAAAGCCCAGCACCGTCAACACATTGAGGTGTCGTTGCACCACCTGACATACTTACCGCTACATAAGAGATCTCACCGCTAGTATCTGCAACAGTCGCTGTAACTCGGCAAGCACCTTCACTGTAAATGATATCACCGCCTACACCTATAACTCCAGTGAAGTCAGCCGCAGCTATCGCCGTCACCTCAGCCGCCGCCGCAGCATCTGTAACCAAACCTGCACAGCCTACACCCGTTACAACACAAACCTGTCCTTTCTGTGCCCAACCAATCGCACCTTTCATAGCTGCACCACCGTGAGCACCACCGATGTAGTCCTGATACGCTGGTACTGCTACCGCTGCCAGAATACCGATGATCGCAACAACGATCATTAATTCGATTAGTGTGAAACCCTTTTGGGCTGTTGCCTTGATAGACTGTAAATTTTTCATGTTGCCTGCCTCTTTAAGTTTGATCAGAAATTTTACAAGTAAGCCGCTTATTCGCTTAACTTCACCTGTAGAAACTGTATAGCTTTCGTTTTAGCTTGTATGTAGTGTTGCAGAGCATGTGCCAACTCTGTTAAAACAACCTGAAAATATTTTAATTATCAATAGAATCAATAGGATAAGACTTTATATTCGTAATTTTAATATTATTTAAAACTATTCAAACTGTGACAATTTTGTAGAAAACCTACCATTTTGTCACTTTGTAACAAACATAATTGTCATATTCAATATTATTCTGTTTGTTAATTGCTTAGCAAAGGCTAGAATAATGAAAAACTCTTTGTGGAAGTAATAGAAACATTGAAATCAACCGTTACCCCATCAAAAGCACTCATTGTTGACGATGAACCTGATATCTGCGAATTAGCTGAAATAACGCTTAATCGTATGAACATTGATACTCGCTCGGCCAATGACCTGCAAACAGCCAGGCACCTACTTGAGACTGAAAAGTTTGATATCTGCATTACTGATATGAACTTGCCTGATGGTAATGGTATTGAACTGGTTGAACATGTACAAAGTGTTTATCCTGATTTACCCATCGCTGTGATCACGGCATATGGCAGCATGGACTCTGCAGTTCGTGCTCTCAAAGCAGGTGCTTTTGATTTTGTATCTAAACCAATAGACTTGCATATATTTCGCAGCCTTATCAATTCCGCAATAAAACTAACCCGAAGACCAGACAGCGACACAAAATTTCTACCGCCTGACAATGAAGCAAGATTATTAGGCCACTCAAAATCCATGAATGAGCTCAGAAACAAAATATCCCGACTAGCTCGTAGTCAGGCCCCTGTATTTATACATGGGGAGTCAGGTAGCGGCAAAGAAGTCGCTGCGCGTTTAATTCACCAGAAAAGCGCACGTGCAGACAAACCTTTTATTGCGGTTAACTGTGGCGCTATACCCGCTGAATTAATGGAAAGTGAATTTTTTGGTCACAAAAAAGGCAGCTTCACCGGTGCTTCATCAGATAAAGAAGGCTTATTTAAAGCAGCCGACAAAGGCACTCTCTTTCTAGATGAAATTGCTGATTTACCCCTTCAGATGCAGGTAAAGCTACTACGCTCCATACAGGAAAAATCGATTCGCCCTGTTGGTGAACACACAGAACAGACCGTCGATGTTCGAATTCTCAGTGCCAGCCATAAAAATCTGATGCAACTGGTTGAACAAAATGAATTTAGAGAAGACCTGTTTTATCGTATTAATGTTATTGATCTTGAAATCCCCCCACTTAGAGAGAGACAGGAAGATATAGCTGAACTGGCTAATTATCTATTAGTGCGTATTTCACTTAAATCAGAAATCAATAACTTAAATCTGGCTGAAGATGCACTTACTTCTCTCTGCCAATATCACTTCCCAGGCAATGTCCGTGAATTGGAAAATATTTTAGAACGCTCTATCGCGCTTACAGATAGTAATCAAATTGATGCGAGTAACCTTCAATTTCCACAAACGAAAAGTATCGTTGAAACAGAAGATGTGACTCCTTCCAGCCAAACGACTAACGGTAATCATAATAATTTACATCTTGTAGATCAGGAAATAGCGACCATCAAACAGGCTCTGGAGAAATCACGTTGGAACAAAACAGCCGCTGCGTTATTGCTAGGCCTGACCCCAAGACAATTAAGCTATAGAATTAAAAAGTTAAATATAAAATAAATCCTTAGTCCTGTTTTTTATACCCGCAACAACTAAATTAAAATACCGCTATATAAGAATACAATTAAATAAAAAACCACAAACACTAATCTAATGCTTTTTATTTTTCTTCAAGCCTGTTTTAAATACATCCATGATGAAACATGCACATTTGTTAAACACTCTACAGATTCATCAACATATTAAAATGGTTTATAAATTAGCTAGCTAAATACTTGATTTCAACTACAATTCTCTTGTATAAACGTATACTCTTAACATTAATAATTATTATTGAGCTCAAATATGGCACCAGACCAAAAACTCAGTGGATTGACCCGTAGACTGGTGTTAGATGGACTTTTAGAAGAAAAGCAGGCTTTAGAAGCGCAAACCGAGGCTAAGAAAGAAAAACTCAATCTTAGCCAGTATCTGGTATCAAAAAAACTCATTGCCGCAAATAAACTCGCAACCATCGCATCTAATGAATTCGGAATTCCTCTACTCGACCTGGATAGCCTTGATGCTGAATCAATACCCAATGGCCTTGTTAATGAAGATTTAATTAAAAAACATCAGGTTCTTCCTCTTTATAAACGTGGGAACCGTCTCTACGTTGCAACCTCTGAACCCACTAATTTGCTCGGTATCGATGAAATTAAATTTCAGACCGGTATTAATACCGAAGCGATTCTTGTAGAAGCTGACAAGCTAACTAAAATTATAGAAAAAAGTCTGGAAGCCAAAGACGACGGCATGAACGAATTGCTGGACGATGATCTGGATGATCTGGACTTTGAAGATACTGAAACTACTGCCTCTGAAGACGATTCTTCATCTGAAGCAGATGATACCCCGGTTGTTCGTTTTGTTAATAAAGTACTACTGGATGCAATCAAAAAAGGGGCTTCAGATATACATTTTGAACCTTATGAAAAACGCTATCGCGTACGCCTCAGAATTGATGGTGTTCTGCGTGAAGTTGCTTCGCCTCCGAATGCAATGGGCGGACGATTATCTGCACGTATAAAAGTTATGTCTCGCATGGATACTGCTGAACGACGTATACCGCAAGATGGTCGTATAAAAATGCGTATTTCCAAAAATAAAGCTATCGATTTTCGTGTAAACACCTGTCCCACTTTGTTCGGTGAAAAAATTGTTTTGCGTATATTAGATGCATCAGCAGCCAAACTGGGTATCGATATGCTGGGTTATGAACCAGCGCAAAAAGAACTTTACATGGAAGCACTGGCAAACCCTTACGGTATGATTCTGGTTACCGGCCCAACTGGTAGTGGTAAGACGGTTTCTCTATATACCGGTCTGAATATCCTGAATACAGAAGATAGAAATATTTCTACTGCGGAAGACCCGGTAGAAATAAATCTCGAAGGTATCAACCAGGTTAATATGAACCCGAAAGTCGGCCTTGATTTTAACTCAACATTACGTGCTTTTCTTCGACAGGACCCGGACATCATTATGGTGGGTGAAATACGCGACCTTGAGACAGCGAGCATCGCAATCAAAGCCGCACAAACCGGTCACATGGTTATGTCCACACTGCATACTAATGATGCACCGCAGACATTATCTCGTCTCATTAACATGGGTGTTCCTCCCTTTAATATAGCATCTGCGGTTAACCTGATTATTGCCCAACGTCTTGCACGACGTTTATGCGAAAACTGTAAAACTGAAGAAAATATACCTAAAGAAGCTCTGGTAGAAGAAGGCTTCCCTCAGGAAGATATAGATAAAGGCATAAAATTATACAAAGCTGTTGGTTGTGAGCAGTGTGATAAAGGATTTAAAGGGCGAGTAGGTATTTATCAGGTAATGAAAATTTCAGAAGAAATGGGCCGAATTATTATGCGTGAAGGTAATGCTTTAGAGCTTGCCGATCAGGCCCAGAAAGAAGGCATTCCAGACCTACGACAATCCGCAATAGTAAAAGCCATGAGTGGTGTAACCAGTCTGGAAGAAATTAACCGCGTGACCAAGGATTAAAAATGGCACAGAAAAATAAAAAAATTGAGAAGAGTTCTTTTCTTTGGGAAGGAAAAAACAAAGAAGGCAGGGTCATGAAAGGTGAAATCCATGCCCATAGTATTGCTCTGGTAAAAGCTGAGCTTAGAAAACAGGGAATACTCCCAAAAAAGGTTAAGAAAAAATCTTCCAGTTTATTTAAGTCTAAGGGCAAAAAAATTACACCTGCTGATATTTCTATATTCAGTCGTCAAATGGCGACAATGATGAAAGCTGGCGTACCATTAGTTCAATCATTCGATATAACCGCCGGCGGCCACTCCAATAAAAACATGTCCGATTTGATTTATGCAATTAAAGCAGACGTTGAAGCCGGTGGCTCATTTGCAGAAGCCATCTCAAAACACCCTTTACAATTTGACGATCTATTTGTCAATCTTGTAGCCGCAGGTGAACAATCTGGTGCACTGGAAACTCTGCTTGAAAAAATTGCGACTTATAAAGAGAAAACTGAAGCATTAAAAGCCAAAATTAAAAAAGCATTAGTTTACCCAGTCTCTGTACTGATTGTTGCTTTTATCGTTTCCGCAATACTGCTTATATTTGTGGTGCCTATCTTTGCTGATTTGTTTTCAGGTTTCGGTGCTGATTTACCTGCATTTACTTTGTTTGTTGTAGGTATTTCAGATTTCATGGTCGCATACTGGTGGATAGTTTTTGGCATTATAGCCGGTTCCATTTTTAGTATAAAAAACCTATTCCGACGCTCTAAAAAATTCCGGAACACTTTAGATAGAGCCTATCTAAAGTTACCCGTAGTTGGTAATTTAGTATTAACCTCATCAGTCGCCCGGTTTTCACGTACGCTGTCTACCATGTTCGCTGCTGGTGTACCACTGGTTGAGGCTCTAGATTCGGTAGCAGGTGCATCGGGTAATAATGAATATGTAAAAGCCATTTTAACAATGAGAGATGACTTGGCCAGTGGCCTGCAATTACAAAGCAGCCTACAGGCTTTTCCTGAACTATTCCCTAATCTTGTTGTACAAATGGTATCCATTGGTGAGGAATCAGGTGCACTAGATGAAATGTTAGGTAAGGTCGCTGACTTTTATGAAGCAGAAGTCGACAATGCGGTTGACTCACTTACAAGCTTGATGGAACCATTAATTATGTCCTTCCTTGCCGTTGTCATTGGTGGTCTGGTTATTGCTATGTACCTGCCAATATTCAAAATGGGTCAGGTTGTTGGTTAATTTTATACAAAACACCCTGATTGAGTTTCAAAATAATCCATGGTTGTTTTTTACAACGGTTACTTTAATTAGTTTGAGTGTTGGAAGTTTTTTAAACGTTGTTATCTATCGCCTGCCCGTTATGATGCAAAACGAATGGCGCACAGACTGCAAAAACTTTCTGGAACTAGAGCCCGATAAAAAAACACCAGAAATTTTTAATTTATCCAAACCGGATTCAAGTTGCCCTAATTGCGGACATAAAATTCGTGCCTGGGAAAATATTCCTGTGATTAGTTATATGGTTTTAGGTGGTAAATGCTCATCATGTAAAACACATATTTCAATTCAGTATCCTGTTATTGAAATAGTAACCGCATTATTGTCTGTGCTTATTGCAATTAAATTTGGCGTTAGTGGTGAAACATTTTTTGGTTTAATTTTTACCTGGGCATTAGTTTCTCTCACTGTGATTGATGCTAAAACCCAGTTATTACCAGATGATATTACGCTACCTCTACTCTGGCTCGGTATTTTAGTAAATACCTCCGGACTTTATACAGATCTTGAATCATCAGTATTTGGCGCAATAGCGGGTTACCTTATACTCTGGTCTATTTATAAATTATTTAAATTAGTTACCGGTAAAGAAGGCATGGGATACGGTGATTTTAAATTACTTGCCGCCCTGGGCGCATGGATGGGTTGGGTAATGCTGCCGCAGATAATTTTACTTTCATCACTTGTTGGTGCTGTAATAGGTATATCTATGATTATGATACGTAAACATGATAAAGGTGTACCAATTCCCTTCGGACCTTATCTTGCTATTGCTGGCTGGATTGCATTTGTCTGGGGTGCAGAAATAAATCAGTTATGGCTTAATATTCAGGCATGATTAAAATTGCCTTAACCGGCGGTATAGGTTGTGGAAAAAGTACTGTCTGTGAACTATTTTCACAACACGCCATTCCTGTTATTGATACCGATATCATTGCACGCGAGCTGGTTAAACCAGGCGAAGATACTTTAATTGAAATAATTGATTATTTTGGATCAGAAATATTATTACCTGACAGATCACTCGACAGAAAAGCATTAGCCGGTAAAGTTTTTAATAACTTAAAAAGCAAAAAAGCTCTGGAATCAATACTCCACCCTAAAATTAGAAAAGCGACACAATCACAGATAAATAGCTTAAATACCTGTTATGTCATTATTGCTATCCCCTTATTAGTTGAAACTAAACAACTGTCTGACTATGACTATGTACTTGTAGTTGACTGTAGTGAAGAGCAACAAATAGAACGAACAATCTACCGCGATCATAGAACCTTAGATGAAGTACAATCGATTATAAACTCACAGGTTTCGCGAGAAGAACGAAACTCGGTTGCAGATGATATTATTGATAACTCTGGAGACAGAAAATCACTTGTCACACGCATTGATCAGCTCCATGCTAAATATATGAATTTTTGCAAATCAGCTTAATCTGCGCCCTTAACAGCGAAGCACATAACCTTGTTTATTAGAAATATACTTCAATATAGATAAATAACCAAATTCTATGACATACCTTCAATACACCAGTTTGTTTCACACAACTATAGTTAAGGGCTTATGTTAAGACCTGTTTTATGTCAGAATGGCGTATTAGCACTTAACTCCCTACAAACATGTCTGAGCAACTCATCTTTGAGCAACCCCTGAACGAACACATTCGTACATTTTTACGTCTGGAACATTTATTTAATCAGTTTCATCAACATGTTGATCATCAATCTGACTGGGATACACATAGCGCTGTAAAAGCTATTCTCGATATACTGAGCATGCTAGGACGTGGCGACATCAAACGTGAAACAATCAAGGAGCTCGAACGCCAGAACGTCAACTTACAGTCATTTGTTGAAATACCCGGCATTAACCACGACAAATTAACTAAAATCATCCATGATCAGAAAAAATGTTTGCAGGAATTGCATGCTATTGGCGGTATTGTTGGTCATGAGTTGCAACAACATGAATTACTAAATGCCATTAGACAACGATTAAGCATGCCTGGTGGATTATGTGAATTTGACCTACCTGTCTATGCTCATTGGCTAAATCAACCTTTTGAAAAGCGCACTGAGATCTTAAACCAGTGGTTTGCTCCATTCAAAACATTAAATACAGCTATTGATTTAATTTTACAGGTTATCAGGGACAGCACTGATGCAATAGATGAATCAGCAGAAGACGGCTTTTATCAAAAAAACCTTGATGCTAATTTAACCTGTCTAATGATAAGAGTAATACTGCCTGATGATACAACAGTATTTCCCGAAATTAGCGCGGGGAAACACCGATTCACTATTCGTTTTTTGAAGGCAGGAAATTTAGCAAATAGACCTGAACAGGATAAAAGCAATATAGATTTTAAATTAGCCTGTTGTATTTTATAAAACGTCTTTCACGGTTATTTATAAATTCTACACAACTAATTAAATTCAGTTACATTATTCAGATTGTGAAAATTTATACTGAGTAATAACAGATTTATTATCAAACATCATTTTTACATTTAAAATCCAGTCATTTCTGCCTAATGTGCATACAGGTAAAATAACTTTAGCCTGCCAGTCAGTTTTATTTTTAACCAGACTATGCTTGTTATAGCCCATATCCATCCCCTCCATATCAAAAGCCAATTCAATAAAGTCCGGCTGTAATCCATTTATTTTTACCAACACTAAAAATGGCGAAAGGGCTGAGGGCACACCATTAAACTGAAGATTATAATGGATATCATTTTTATCCATTATACAAATCTGTTTTGTCGGGTCACAATATGAAATATGAGTAATTTCACTTGTATCTATTTTTTTAATATTAGCCTGTCCCAACCATTGACCCGCAAAATACGTAAGCACAATAACCATAACAAAAAGAAAAATCGTTTTCATTTCCTATGATTTCCAGAAACTTGAAATTGCAGCGACACCTTGTGCACCTGAAGATTTTGCATCACATATATCAGACTCTGCCATCCCACCTAAAGCGTAAACTGGTACTTCAACATTTGACGATATTTGAGCAAATTTCTCCCAGCCTATACCTTCAACACCGGGGTGACTTTTCGTTTCTCTTACTGGTGACAATAATATAATATCAGCTTCAAGTTGTTTTGCTTTTTCAATTTCCTGCTCTGTATGGCAGGATACTGAAAGTAATGACTCTTTATCAATAGGGCGCTGCTGAATTGAATGCAGCATTTGACTACTTAAGTGCAATCCATTTGCATTAGTATCTAAAAAAACATCTAACGTTGTATTTAATAACAGTATTGCACCATGCAATTCACATAATAAAGTAGACATTTTTACAAGGTGTTTATATTCAGTCACAGATGTATTTTTACATCTTAACTGAACCAGTGATATACCACTTTTAAGACTATTCTCTAATTTTAATTTGAAATCTTCAGTATTTTCAAAAGACCCTGTAATCATATATCTCTCAGGTAATTTTAATGTCTGAATTATTTCACGATTTGCAGTAGGAAATTCTTTTGCATTTAAATCAGAAATCAACCGCCACTTGAGCTGCTGACCTTCAGCACCCTGTGGTTCCCCTGAATAAGATTCAACTTTCCATATATCTAGTAGAACTTTTTTATCAGGATACTGATATGTGATTTTTTTAAACGATGAAGCTTTATCAATAGAAATACCAAGTTCCTCATCTATTTCACGCTTTAGAGCATCTAACGCAGACTCACCGTCTTCAAGTTTACCTCCAGGAAATTCCCAAAGTCCTCCCTGATGCACACCTGCTGGTCTAAGTGAAATCAACACCTGATTTTTTTGATTGATAATTATTGCGACTGCAACATGGATTAAAGCAGACATGTCTACCTCATATACTCTATTTTATTAAGCGCTTAACTACGATACTCAGAATTTATTTTTACATAATCATAAGACAAATCACTGGTCCAGACACAGGCAGATTGATCACCCGTTTGCAGCTCTATACGAATTGTAATTTCCTGTTGATTCATAACCTGTTGCCCCTGCTCTTCTGTATAAGCCACATCTCGCCCACCATTAGAAACGATACAAATATCACCCAGGAATATTTTAATTTTATCTATATCAAAATCAACACCAGCACGGCCGACAGCAGCAAGAATGCGCCCCCAGTTCGGGTCACTGGCAAACAGAGCCGTTTTAACAAGTGGGGAATGGGCAACAGTGTATGCAACCTGACGCGCATCGGATATTGAACTTGCAGAATTAACCTGTAAGGCAACAAATTTTGTTGCCCCTTCAGCATCACGAATAATGGCCTGAGCAAGATACAGGCAGACCTCACTAATGACATTTAATAATGCTTTGTAATCATCATTAACCTGAGTAATAACATCATTTCCAGCATGACCTGTTGCCATCAAAACACAGGCATCATTCGTTGATGTATCACTATCGACCGTAATCGAATTAAAAGAGATGTTAACCGCAGAAGTTAAACACTGTTGTAACAGGTCTTTATTAATCACCGCATCTGTAGCGATGTAAGCTAACATAGTAGCCATATTTGGCTGTATCATGCCTGCACCTTTTGAAAGACCGGTAACAGTTACTGTTTTGCCCTGTAATGTTATCTGACGTGAAATACCTTTTAATTTAGTATCTGTTGTCATTATGCCACGGCCCGCATTAAGCCAGTTATTCTCAACTAACTTCTCATGCAACACAGGTAAGGCAGTTTCTATTTTATTAACAGGTAAGTTCTCACCTATAACTCCCGTTGAAAAAGGTAAAACCTCATCAGGTTCACACCCAGCCTGTTGTGCAACCAGAGCACAGCTTTCAAACGCATCCTGCATACCCTGCTCACCGGTACCAGCATTTGCATTACCTGAGTTTACTAATAAATAACGCGGTGTTTTTGATTGCATATTTTTTTTTGCAACACTAACAGGTGCTGCACAGAATTTATTCTGAGTAAAAACAGCTGCACATTGACTATTATCTGCTAGCTCTATTAAAACAAGATCATCCGACTGATTTTTTTTAATACCTGCAGCGACTGTTGCCAGCCTGATACCTTTAACAGGTAAAAGCGAATCTGGTTCAACTAAATTTACAGCCATATTTTAATTACCTTTCGCTTAACTTAACTTACCGTGGCATTGTTTGAATTTTTTACCTGAACCACAATAACACGGATCATTTCGGCCAATTTTCTTATCATTTCTTACAAAAGGTTTTTGTCCTGGTTGCTGCTTTTCTGCATCAGACCTTTCTTCATCTGTTGCCATTGACGCATCAGCATGCTCATAACTCATATCCATTGGCATATGCTGTTGACGTTCCAGTTCATCGATTTCTTCCTGAGAACGAATTTCAACTCTGGCTAACGTTGACATTACTTCCTGTTTTATTTGCTCCAGCATTTCAGTAAACATTTCAAACGATTCACGCTTGTATTCCTGCTTTGGATTTTTTTGTGCCATCGCGCGTAAATTTATACTCTGACGTAAATAATCCATTGCCGCCAGATGCTCTTTCCAGTGCGAGTCCAGTACCTGTAATAGAATATATTTCTCAAATCGGCGTAACTCATCGGCACCAATAGCTGTTTCTTTTTCTTTATAAATATTCTTCAGCTCTGTATCAACTTTTTCCGCCAAAGTATATTCATTCAGCTGATCATCATCATCAAGCCATTGCTGAATACTTAATACTCTTCCTGTTTCATCTTCCAGCGTTTTAACAAGCCCTTCAATATCCCACTGCTCTTCAAGCGTTCCTGCAGGCACATAATTTGATACCAGTGTATTAATCACATCAGCACGGATAGATTCGATAATGTCATTCAAATCATCTTCAGCCATCATTTCATTACGTTGCTGATACACAACCTTACGTTGATCATTCGCAACATCATCATATTCAAGTAACTGTTTTCGAATATCGAAGTTATGCCCTTCAACTTTACGTTGTGCATTTTCTATCGCTCTGGATACCCACGGATGCTCAATCGCCTCTCCTTCTTCCATACCCAGTTTTTTCATTAAACCAGACATTTTATCTGATGCAAATATTCGCATCAGATCATCCTGTAATGAAAGATAAAATCGAGTAGATCCGGCATCACCTTGACGACCTGAGCGACCTCGTAATTGATTATCGATACGACGCGACTCATGGCGCTCACTACCGATAACATGAAGACCACCCGCAGTTAACACAGCTTCATGCCTTTCCTGCCATTGCTCAGTAAATTTTTCTTTTTCTGAATCTGAAATTTCACCTTTTTCAGCTAATTCAACATCAAGGTTTCCGCCTAGAACAATATCTGTGCCACGACCAGCCATATTTGTTGCAATGGTTACTGCACCAGGAACACCTGCTTCGGCAATAATACCAGCTTCTCGTTCGTGCTGTTTTGCATTCAATACATTGTGTTTTACTTTTAATCGGGTTAACAGTTCAGAAAGGTGTTCTGACGCTTCTATAGACGCAGTACCAACCAGGACAGGTTGCTTGCGTTCAATACAGTCTTTTACATCTTCAGCGATTGCATTAAATTTTTCTTCAACAGTAAGAAAAATAAGATCGCCATTATCAACTCTGGCAACATCAAGATTAGTGGGTATAACCATCACTTCCAGGTTATAAATGGACTGAAATTCAAATGCTTCCGTATCTGCTGTACCAGTCATACCGGCTAATTTATTATATAAACGGAAATAGTTCTGAAACGTGATACCGGCTAATGTTTGATTTTCATTTTCAATATTTACGCCTTCTTTCGCCTCAATTGCCTGATGTAAGCCATCTGACCAGCGACGACCTTCCATTGTACGCCCCGTAAACTCATCAACAATAACAATTTTTCCATCACTAACAATGTAACTTACGTCTTTTTGAAATAAAACATTTGCTCGTATTGATGCCGTTAAATAATGAATGAGATTAATATTCGTCGCACTATAAAGGCTGTCATTATCATCTAGAATGCCTTCTCTAATAAGTAACTCTTCAACTTTTTCATGGCCTTGTTCTGTGATTGCTACCGATTTATTTTTTTCGTCAACCGTATAATCACCCGTAGGTTCTTCTTCTTTTGTTTCGCCCTCTTCACCTTGTTCTAATTCTTTAATTAACCCATTAAATTTCACATAAAGTTCAGAGTTATCATTAGTTGGTCCGGAAATAATTAGCGGCGTTCTCGCTTCATCAATTAAAATCGAATCAACTTCATCGACAACAGCAAAATTTAATTCACGCTGAACTTTTTCTTCAACACTAAATGCCATGTTATCGCGCAGATAATCAAAGCCAAATTCATTATTGGTTCCATAAGTAATATCAGATTCATAAGCCTGTTTTTTAGCTAACGGCTCCATACCGGATATAACAACTCCGGTGCTCAAACCTAAAAAGGCATAAAGCTTACCCATCCAGCCTGCATCACGTTGTGCCAGATAATCGTTTACAGTAATAACATGTACACCCTTAGAAGACAGGGCATTTAAATAGGTAGCAAGCGTTGCAACCAGCGTTTTACCTTCACCTGTACGCATCTCGGCAATATTGCCATTATGAAGAACGATGCCACCGATCATTTGCACGTCGAAGTGGCGCATACCCAGCACACGTTTACTTGCTTCTCTTACGGTAGCGAATGCTTCTGGTAACAGGTCATCAAGTGATTCACCCTGATTAAATCTCTCACGGTATTCAACTGTTTTAGCCCCTAGCTGCTCATCGCTTAAGCCTTCATTATCAGACTCATAATTATTAATTTTATTTACGACTTTGCGATATTTTTTTACCTGACGATCATTGCGGCTGCCAAAGATCTTTCGCATTAGGGTGGATGCCATTGTGAATCCTTATAACTACATGTTTTGCTTAAAAAGAGAGGCTGTATTATGCCTTAGAAAGCCCTGTGGCTTAAGGGTAAGAGTGCAAATAATTGAATTTAATCGGATTTATTTGATGTTTTACCGAGATGAGGCGCAAATAGAATATGTTAGCAACAATCATTAACTGCTTTTAACCAGCAGTAGAATTTTTTCAATTTAATTGACTGGTTGTTTTTCGCCCTGTTAAGACACATATCCATCGGGGATGGAACGCATTTTTGGCGATCCGCCCCCTTACCGATGCCATCAAGAGTTTTACGGCGCCAGGAATTCACACCGTCAGTACCTGGTGGTGCGGATTAAGGTAATAACTAAATTTTGACTCTATTTTCTTTGAACAAATTTCTGTGGGTTAATCTGACGACCATTCTTTATCACTTCAAAATGCACATGAGGCCCTGTAGATCTGCCTGTTGAGCCCATGAGAGATATTACCTGACCCTTTTTAACCGTATCACCTACTGATACAAGATTGGTTTTATTATGACCATATCGCGTGATATAACCATTACCATGATTGATTTCTACTAAATTCCCATAACCATAACGTTTACTGGACCAGGTAATCACTCCGCCTGCAACAGCTAACACATCAGATCCTGATTTAGCCGCGAAATCCATACCTTTATGAAATTGAAGCTTGCCTGAAAAAGGGTTTGTACGCGTACCATAATAAGACGAAATCCAGCCTCGCTTAATGGGGCGACCAGCAGGAAATACTTCTTCCTGCATGTTACTGCTAATTAGAATATTTTCTAAAACACGCAACTGCTGCTCTCGATCCTCTAACTCTGAAATGACAGCATCTATTTCACTACCAAAATCCATTTCCTGTAATCCCGGCTCATCCGGTCCACCTAACCCTGGATTATCTTCAAAATTAAATTCACCTCTATCAAGCTTTGCAATGGTGACAAGTTTTTGACCTAATGCGTTAAGACGCATGGCATGAGCCTGAATTTCACCTAATCTTGCTGCCAGAGCATCAATATCAGCTCGAGCATTAAAGCGAGTCTGATTAATCAATTGCCTCTGCAGTTTAATTTCCTGCTGAATTGAGCTAACACTGGAAGATGATGCCTGAGATTGACCAACCCAGTAGCCCATCATGCCTAGCGCCCCTGAAAATAACACCGCAAATACTGACAGCATCATGAATTGCACAGGACTGCCGATTTGTACACGACAGGGTCGACCTCTAAATTTACTTAATAATATTATATCCATGCACGAAAACTTTAATGTAATGTATAACCTTAAGAATACCCTATAAGCTATAATAGCCCAAATTCGATCAAAACTTAAAATATTTAACTCGAACAGGTGATTTTGACATAAAATGACTAAACCACAAGTAATTGATCACTTTTATACAACAACTTTGAACAACGGTTAAAATGGACAACATTTCAGAAAAACTCAACCTGAGATTTATAAAAAAAGCGCTAGAACTTAAGCGCCTTAACCATGCCGTAAAGATTTCATTACCCGTAGACTGCCATGATCACATGGAAGTTGCTGATGTAAGAAGCAATCAACTCATTATATTAACAGACTCTCCTGTCTGGCAGACACGATTACGTATGTATAGCCAAACGATATTAGAAGCCCTGCATCAGCACGCGGGAGTGAAATTAACACGAGTAACGTTAAAACTCATTCCGCCTAAACGTATTGTAAAAGAGAAATCACCGGTTTTTCGCACATTAAGCGAAGATAACGCTAACCTTATAGAGCAAACCGCAAACTGCATTTCTGACCCTGCATTACAGGCTGCTCTGCTACAACTCTCTCGTAAAACAAAAAAGCCCTGAATTAGTTCAGGGCTTTTTTGTTTTTAATAATTAAATACTATAAATTAAGAATAGGCATTAAGCCTGTACTGGTTTTGAATATGAAATCGGAGATATCGACTCTTCATCTTCAAAGGTAACTTCTTCCCATGCTTCTGGTGTTGCTATTAATGTTTTTAACAATGCGTTATTTAGCGCATGACCTGAACGATAACCAGAATAAGCACCAATCAAACTATGACCCAATAGATAAAGATCACCAATTGCATCTAATATTTTGTGTTTTACGAATTCATCCTGATAACGCAAACCATCTTCATTCAGTACACGAAACTCATCCACACCGATTGCATTATCTAAACTTGCGCCTAATGCCAGGTTACTTTCACGTAATTTTTCAAAATCACTCATAAATCCAAAAGTTCGCGCACGACTGACTTCTTTTACAAATGAAGTTGATGAGAAATCTATTTCAGCCTGTTGAGGTGCTCCATTAAAAACAGGGTGATCGAAATCTATAGTAAAACCTACTTTAAAGCCTTCAAATGGTTCAAATTTCGCCCATTTGTCTTCTTCTTCGACTAAAATTGTATTCTTGATTCTAATAAAACGCTTAGCGGCCTGCTGCTCTACTATACCTGCTGACTGCAGTAAAAACACAAATGGACCTGAACTACCATCCATAATAGGCACTTCATCTGCACTCACATCAACATACGCATTATCAATACCTAAACCTGCCATTGCTGAAAGCAGATGCTCTACTGTTGATACTTTTGCGCCATTTTCACCAATTGTTGTTGATAACTTGGTATCACATACATTTTCTGCTTTTGCATGAATATCTACAGGCTGATCAAGATCTACACGTCTAAATACAATGCCTGTGTCTGGCGATGCCGGACGTAAAGTTAGATATACCTTATTACCTGTGTGCAAACCAACGCCGGTTGCACGGATAACATTTTTGATGGTGCGTTGACAAATCAAGTCAATATTCCTTAATAATGGCCATTATTCATGGCGATATTGCCCACTGGACAAATTTGCACGAATTATACATGCTTTTGTCACAATTTGAACATAATTAAATGTTAATAAAAGAATATTATAGGCAAGTTTACTAACAAAACATTAAACTTGCGCACAGTTTTTAGATATTACCTTAGCTTGATAATATCTTACCTGAGCAATTTATACCTTTTATTGAGCACTTTTAATCAGCCTGACGTCGCAAAAATGCAGGAATATCCAGCATTTCATCATCCAGTGAGCCAGACAAACCATCACCCACAGCTTTTTTACGCTGAATTGTAGGTTTATCATAATCCCCATAATCAACATCACCGGTGGTAGTTCGCTTCACAATCTTCATAGGGTCTTTACTCATACCAGCAGGCGCCTGACCTAAACCAGTTGCAACAACCGTTACTCGTAACTGATCTTCTAATTCAGGGTCTATAGCTGTACCCATTACAACGATGGCCTCATCTGATGCAAATGAACTTATTATTGCACCGATATCTTCAAACTCACCCAAAGTTAAGTTAGTACCAGTTACATTAACAAGAATACCTCGTGCACCCGAAATATTTACATCTTCTAATAATGGACTAGCAACCGCAGCTTCAGCAGCTTCTGCCGCACGACTCTCACCACAAGCAATACCTGATCCCATCATACCCATGCCATTTTGTGACATTACTGTACGTACATCCGCGAAATCCACATTGATCACACCAGGGTGTGTAATTAACTCAGTAATACCCTGAACCGCATTATGCAAAACATCGTTTGCACCGTTAAATGCATTCATTAAATCAAACTCACGCCCATAAACACTTAATAATTTATCATTGGGAATAGTTATTAATGAATCAACATGCTGACTTAGTTCCTGTATGCCCTGCTGCGCAATCTTCATTCGATTAGCGCCTTCAAACACAAATGGTTTTGTTACTACACCAACACAAAGTATGCCCATGTCTCTGGCAATTTGAGCTACAACTGGAGCTGCACCGGTACCGGTTCCACCACCCATACCAGCAGTAACAAAAATCATGTCGGCACCCATAATAATTTCCTGGATACGCTCACGATCTTCTAAAGCTGCCTGACGACCAACATCCGGGTTAGCACCGGCACCAAGACCTTTAGTTATATTGGTACCAATCTGTAACGATGTGGCTCCACTGATTTTAGTCAGTGCCTGTGCATCTGTATTTGCACAAATAAAATCCACGCCCTCTATACCTGTGGACATCATGTGCGTTACAGCATTACCACCGCCACCACCAACGCCTACTACTTTTATGACAGCGTCTTGAGCAACTGAATCCATCAATTCAAACATGTGTGATCTCCTCATTTGTATTATTATTCAAACAAAAATTAATTGTCTGAGATTTAATTTTAAAATTTTGTTGTACCCCGTACTTCAAAGGGCATTTTATTTTCGGTTTTAAAAGTTCCCCTGGAACCAGTTTTTCATTCGTCCCCATACGCCTTTCATGCCCCCTTCTGTTGAGAAATATTGAGTACCGCTACTTTGATGTTGCTCACCAAATAACAACAGGCCTACACCCGTTGCATGGATTGGATTTGAAACCACATCAGCTAAACCACTAACATACTGTGGCGATCCGAGTCGTACTGGCATGTGGAATATTTCTTCCGCCAAATCCACAACACCTTCCATTTTTGAACTGCCGCCAGTCATAACAATACCCGCAGCAATAATATCTTCAAATCCGCTTTTTCTTAACTCAGCCTGCACCAGACTAAGTAATTCATCATAACGAGGCTCAACCACTTCGGCTAAAGTCTGGCGTGATAATTTACGTGCTGGTCTGTCACCCACACTGGGCACTTCAATGGTTTCATCCGCATTAGCCAACTGGCGTAAAGCGCATGCATATTTAATTTTTATTTCATCTGCATATTTAGTCGGTGTACGTAAAGCAACAGCAATATCATTTGTTACCTGATCACCTGCTATTGGTATCACTGCAGTATGTTTTATTGCGCCTTCTGAAAACACAGCAATATCCGTTGTACCACCGCCGATATCAACCAGACAAACACCTAACTCTTTTTCATCTTCTGTTAATACAGAATAACTGGAAGCAAGTTGCTCTAAAATAATATCGTCAACTTCAAGCCCGCATCGCCTTACACATTTAATAATATTTTGAGCCGCACCAACCGCACCTGTCACAAGATGCACTTTAGCTTCTAAGCGAACACCAGACATACCAATAGGTTCACGTATACCTTCCTGCTCATCTATAATAAATTCCTGTGGAAGAATATGAAGAATGCGCTGATCTGCAGGAATAGCGACGGCTCTCGCTGCATCAATAACACGATCTAAATCCATCTCACTTACTTCACGATCTTTTATCGCAACAATACCGTGAGAATTTATACTTTTTATATGGCTACCAGCTATACCAGCGTAAACCGAGTTGATTTGACAACCAGCCATTAATTCAGCTTCTTCAACCGCTCGTTGAATAGATTGCACTGTAGATTCGATATTAACTACAACACCTTTCTTCAAACCTCTAGACGGATGCGAACCCAGACCTATAATCTCAACATCACCTTCAGGTGTTATTTCGCCTACTATTGCAACGACCTTAGAAGTACCAATATCCAGCCCAACAATTAAATTTTTATCTGTTTTTTTTGTCATTATTCCTATGCCTCTTTCCAGGCTACTGAAAAGCCGTTGGTATACCGCATATCTATATGTTTAATTTTACGTTTTTGTGTTTCCAGCGTTTCTTTATAAACTGAAACAAAACGATTTAATCGCTCATGCATTTGTTTACGCCCCAATCTTAATTCCATTCCAGTTGTCATTCTTAATGTCCAGGATCTTCGTGCATTCATTTCTATTTTTTCTATATACAAACCTGTTTCTAATAACCAGGCCTGCATTCGCGCAAGCTCCTGCAACATTAACTTGTGCTGCCCCTGAGGCCCTGATAAATGTGGCAATTTAACAGTCGGTTTATTTGCAGGCTCAAACAACTCACCCTTAGCACTGACAACTCCATTATCACCCCATAATACAACCGGCTTTTTCTCAATAACTCTAACCAGTAGCTTGTCTGGCCATTGACGTCTTACCGAAACATCTTCTACCCAGGGCAAATCCACTAATGCATTTCTTACCTCTGGTAAATCAACATTGAAAAACCCACCATTTACAACAGGTATCGCTTTATCCTGCAATTTCCCTTTATCAAGAAAATCAAATTCACCTTCAATCTTTACTGACTGTATGGGTAACATTTGATCTAGATTGATTTTGTTATGCACAATCAATACAAGTAACAAAGCAGCCATAGCTGAAAGAAACTTCGGCTTCCATATAAAAACAATAAACTCTTTTAAACGATTCGTGATTTTACCAATATCACGTTTTTTTATTATTTCACCTCTAACGGCCTGACGTTTATTTAATTTGTTTTTTTTGTTTTTATTTATACCTACCCTATATTTGTTATCCATGAACTGATGCACCCTTAAGTATCTCTAACACCAGATTTTCAAATGTTAATCCCGCCTGTTTTGCTGCCATTGGAACCAGACTATGATCTGTCATTCCAGGAATCATATTTACTTCTATTAACCATGGATGTTTATCTTTATCTAACATAAAGTCTACTCGACCCCAGCCTTCTCCCATTACAGCTTTGAATGCTTTAAACATTAATTCGGCTAATTCAGTTTCAAAACTTTCATCTAGACCGCACGGACAGATATAACGAGTATCATTTGAAACATACTTAGCCTGATAATCATAAAATTCATTATCTGTCTCAAGACGAATCATTGGCAAAACCTGCTCACCTAATATTGCAGCAGTATATTCTTCACCCTGTATAAATTTTTCAGCCATAATAACCCCGCCACAATCACATGCTTTTTTCCATGCGGGTATCATTTCATCATGCGAATTAACTTTACTAATACCAATACTCGAACCCTCTAATACAGGCTTGATCATCAATGGCAAACCTAAAGCGTCTAACGCTCTATCACAGTCCGATTCATTCTTTAATTCAATAAAGTCTGGGGTAGGCAAACCCATTCCACGCCACAACTGTTTACAACGTGACTTATCCATAGCCAGAGAAGAACCTAGTACACCAGAACCTGTATAGGGCATTTCCAACACATCTAAAAGCCCCTGAATAACACCATCTTCACCGCCACGTCCATGCAACACATTAAATACATGACTAAAATCACCTTCACGCAATTGCTGACAAATATCACGACCAACATCAATTGCCGTAACTTTAACTCCCTGCTTTTTTAAAGCTTCATAGACTGCCTGGCCACTATTTAAAGAAATCTCTCTTTCAGCTGACCAGCCGCCCATAAATACAGCCACATTTTCAAAATTACTCATCATCAGCTTCTCCGACAATTTTCACTTCTGTTTGTAACTCGACACCCTGGTCTTTTTTTACTGTTTTTTGTACGTGATTTATTAAATTTTCAACATCACTTGCTTTTGCATTATTCTCGTTAATAATAAAATTAGCGTGTTTTTCAGATACAACCGCACCACCAATTGAGTAACCTTTCAATCCACACTGCTCAATCAACCTTGCCGCATAATCATTTTGTGGATTTTTAAAGACCGAACCACAACTAGGCAGCCCAGTTGGTTGTGTTTTAGCTCTTTTATCCAACAAATCTCTAACTCTTAATGCTGCCTCATTTCCATCACCCGATTTAAACTGCAACTCAGCACTAATGAACCATTCATCTTTATGCCCACTTACACTGCGATAATTTATCGCATAATCTTTATTTGTTCGTGTATAAGTATTTCCCTGTTTATCAATAGTAATAACAGACTTAACAAGAGGCCATGTTTCACCACCAAAAGCACCAGCATTCATAGCTAAAGCCCCCCCAAACAAACCGGGGATTCCTGCAAAAAACTCACCTCCAATCAGATTATTTCGGTGACATAGTCTCGCCAGCTTCGCGCAGCTTGTTCCCGCTCCTACTCGCAGACAGTTATCGTCCAAAACTTCAATTTCAGACAAACTTCCTTTTAAAGAAATAACCGTACCTCTGATACCCTTATCCCTAACCAGTAAGTTACTACCAAGACCCAGAAACATAATATTTTCATCTTCTGGTAACTGATTAATAAAAGCAGCAAGATCATCCATATCTTCAGGCGTGTAAAACTTATCAGCCGCTCCACCAATTTTCCAGCTGGTGTGTTTAGCCATAGATTCATCAATCAGCAACGTACCTTTGAAATTATGTAAGCTGGAAGCAGCCATCATTTTGCTAATGCCTCCGGTAATTTCTCAGCTATTGAACCAATACTTCCTGCCCCTAGAGTAAGCAGTACATCACCTTTATTAATTATATTTATTATCGAGTTATTTAAATCTTTTAAATTTTCTACAAAAACCGGATTAACGCGGCCTCTTGCACGAATAGCTGCGCACAGTGCACGTCCATCGGCCCCTGCTATATGCTCTTCACCCGCTGAATATATTTCAGTTACTATTAATGCATCTGCCATAGATAACACATTACTAAAGTCTTCAAATAAATCACGTGTACGCGTGTAACGATGAGGCTGAAAAACAACAACAATCCGACGCTCACTCCAAGCATTTTTTGATGCTTCAAGTGTCGCTTTTATTTCAGTTGGGTGATGCCCGTAATCATCTACTAGTAACACATTCCCTTTAACGGTTTCAATCTCACCATACTGCTGCATTCGTCGACCAATACCATCAAACTCCTGCAATGCTTTTTGCATCTTATCTGTACCTACACCTAACAGGTGAGCAACTGTAATTGCAGCCAGTGAATTTAATACATTATGTTTACCCGGCATGTTCAATGTTATTTCTGTTACTTCATCAACCTCAGGTAACACAAGATCATAATGACATTGCATGCCATTACATTTGATATTTACGGCTTTGACATCCGCCTCTGACTCAATACCATAGGTAACTACAGGTCGTGATATTTTATTCATGATCTGTTTGTTTTCTGAATCATCCAGACAGATTATGGCTTTACCGTAAAATGGTAAATGATGTAAAAACTCAACAAATGAATGCTTGTAACGATCAAAATCACCATCATGTGTTTCCAGATGATCTGCATCGATATTAGTTACAACGGCCATCATCGGCTGCAACAACAAAAATGAAGCATCACTTTCATCTGCTTCAGCAACAAAATATTTGCCTTCACCCAACTTTGCATTTGTTGCAGCACTATTTAATTTACCACCAATCACATATGTTGGATCAAGGCCAGCCTCTATTAACAAACTCGCAGTTAAACTGGTAGTTGTTGTTTTTCCATGCGTACCCGCAATGGCAATACCATGTCTGAAACGCATAATTTCAGCTAACATTTCAGCACGTCGAATAACAGGAATACGGTGTTCTTTTGCTGCCACAACTTCAACATTGTCAGTCGATATTGCTGTTGAAACCACAACCACTTCTACATCTTTTACATTACTGGCTTTCTGACCAATATATACAGTCGCCCCCTGAGCAAGCAGACGTTCTATAGCTGCATTTTTTTTAACATCTGAACCAGAAACTTTATATCCAAGATTCAATAAAACTTCTGCTATGCCGCACATACCGACACCACCGATACCAACGAAATGTACTCGCTGTATTTTTCTCATGGGATGGGTTTCAATTAACATCGTACCCTCCTGCCATTAAACAAGCTTCAGCAACCAGTTTTGTTGACTCTGGCATTCCAAGTTGTCTTGCTTTATTTGCCATTTCTAAAGTTTTTTCACGATCCATATCTTTTAAAACATCAACTAAAGTATCAACATTTAAATCATTCTGATTTAATAAAATAGCTGCACCTGCATCGCTTAAATACTTTGCATTGTATGTCTGATGATCATCTACTGCATATGGGTAAGGCACCAGAACAGAAGCAACACCCGCTGCAGCTAATTCAGAAACTGTCATTGCACCCGCACGACAAATAACCAGATCAGCCCATGAATACATTGATTCCATATCATCAATATATTCAAGCACCTCTGCTTTTATTTTTAGATGCGAATAATTTAAGCGTGTCTGATCAAAATTACCCGGACCCGCCTGATGTTTAATTTTTAACTCTCGGTCCTGTAATATTTTTGCACATGCCTGAGGTACAATTTCATTTAATCGTGCAGCACCAAGACTGCCTCCAAACACAAGAATTCGTAATGCCCCATCACGCTCTTTATTTCTCTGCTGAGGAGACGACAATGATGTTATTGATCTTCTCACAGGGTTACCAACATGAACCGTTTCAGTTTTAAATCCACCTGGAAATGCTTCCATAACTTTATTTGCTATTCTGGATAACATACGGTTACTCATGCCTGGCACTGCATTTTGTTCATGTATAAGTAGTGGAGTGCGAGTTACCCATGCCATTAAACCACCGGGTGCTGATACAAAACCGCCCATACCTAAAACAACTGATGGCTTACGTTTATGTAATATTTTAACCGCCTGATAACAGGCCATAATAATTTTTAGTGGCGCAAGTAATAATGTAAATAATCCTTTGCCACGCAGACCACTCATACCTAACCAGTCAACATCAATACCTGCCTCTGGAACCAGGCGCGCCTCTATACCTTTCTTTGTCCCCATCCAGACCACTGGAACTCCTCGTTGCTTTAATTCGTCAGCAACTGCAAGCGCAGGGTATACATGTCCTCCTGTACCACCGGCCATAATCATAACGGGACGCATTAATACATCATTCATGCTGCCTCCTGTATCAGATCACCAATATCTTTATTTCTTTTTTTCGTAGAACCTGTTTTAGCTTTACGTTTTTTGCCAGCTGAGGACTTTCTCGCTTTAGCCTGCCCACTTGAACACTCATAAGAAATTCGCAATAGCAAACCAATAGATGCACTCACAACTATTAGACTACTTCCGCCATAACTCATAAGCGGAAGCGTTAAACCTTTAGTTGGTAGCACCCCCATATTTACGCCTATATTAATAAATGCCTGTAACCCCAACCAGATTCCAATACCGTATGACAAATAAGACGCAAACTGATTACCACATGACTCTGCTTTTCTCGCAATCATAAAAGCTCTAAACACTAACGCCGTATACAAACTTATAACTAGAACTACACCAATAAGACCCAGCTCCTCAGCTAACACCGCAAATAAAAAGTCAGTATGCGCTTCAGGAAGATAAAATAATTTTTGTACACTTGAGCCTAAACCCACACCTGTCCAACCACCCGAACCAATCGCTATAAGTGATTGAGTTAACTGAAAACCACTATCAAATGGGTCAGCCCACGGGTTCACAAATGCGGTTAGTCTTTGTAAACGATAAGGAGAAGTAATCACAAGCAACGCAGCAGCAGAACCGAACAATGTAATCACAGCAACAAACTGTGTAAATCTAACACCCGCTAAAAATGTCATACCTAACACTGTCATCATAATAACAACTGACGCACCGAAATCTGGTTCAAGCAATAGAAACATACAAACAAGCCCAATCATCATCATAGGTTTTAAAAAACCCCATAAAGTTGAACGAACCTGCTCACCATGTCTCACAAGGTAACCGGCTACATAAATCATCAGAAACAGTTTAACTATTTCTGACACCTGTAAATTCAGAATGCCTATAGGTATCCAGCGTGTTGAGCCATTTACTGTTTTTCCAACACCCGGAATTAATACTAATATCACCATCGCAAAAGATAATGCCAGTAAAATCATTCCAGATTTCTCCCAGTAAACGAGACGTATCTTAAAAATCATAATCGCAGCCACCAAACCAAGAGAAGCTGCTATCAACTGACGATATAAATAAAAAAATGGAGTTGATGTTTTACTATCAGCAATACTAATAGAAGCTGAAGCCACCATCACCAGACCAATAGCTAATATACTAATTACCAGCATAATTAGTACTCCATCCAGACCGTCTAACATGAGCGGTTTCTGCACCATGGGTTTAGCCGACCCACGTTTCACAATGTTTTGTGTTTGCTGAAACAATAAACCTACATTCATTGCAGATCCTTTATTTCTTTTACAAACATTTCACCACGATGCTCGTAACTATCAAACATATCAAAACTCGCACATGCAGGTGATAATAAAACAGTATCATCAGGATGAGATAAATCTGCTGCTATATGTACTGCATCTGCCATATCTTTGGCATAAAAAACAGGCACACAGCCCTGTAAAACATTTTCTATTTGAGGTGCATCTTTACCTATTAATACAACTGTTCTAACATTTTCACACACAGCAGACCGAAGGGGCATAAAATCTGCATCTTTCGCAATTCCACCTGCAATGAGTATTAATTTATTTTTAACTTGTATTCCCGTAATAGCTGCTAAAGTTGCGCCTACATTTGTTCCTTTAGAATCATTCACCCATGTCACATGATTTTTTTCAGCTACCCACTGGGTTCTATGCTCCAGACCAGTAAAGCTTTTAAGCGCCACCAACATATCCTGCATGGAGATACTTGCTGCCTCACCTAGAGCTAATGCAGCCAAAGCATTAGATAAATTATGTGTTCCAGAAATTTTTAATGACTTCTCAGGAACTAACTGATGACCGCCCTTACATAACCAGATTTCACCATTAAACTCACGCAAGCCAAAATCACCATGCGCAGGCTCATTCAATGTAAAACCAGAAATAAAATTTTGCCCTGTCTGCATTTCAGTTACGCGTTTATCATCTCTGTTAACGACAGCAACTTTACACGCGTTGTATACTCGTTTTTTAGTTTCAATATACTCATCATAACTTTCATACCTGTCCATATGATCAGGGCTAACATTCAAAACAGCTGCAGCTACAGGTTTCAAACTATGCAAACTTTCCAACTGAAAACTCGATAATTCAAGAATATATAAATCGGCATTTGTATTAATTATTTCCAGTGCAGGTACGCCTATATTTCCACCGACAACAGCATTTATACCTGCGCTACGCGCCATCTCACCGAGCAAACTTATTACGGTGCTTTTACCATTCGAACCTGTCACGGCTATTACCGGTGCACTCACCTGCTGCGCAAAAAGCTCTATATCACCAACTACATCTACACCCTGTGTAATTGCATGCTGTATAACCGGTTCTTTTAATGTCACACCCGGGCTTACAACTATTTGCGTTGCTCCCATAAATACGGCTTCATCAAATTCACCCAGATACACACTCACATCTGGAAATTCATTTTCTAGTTCATTTAGGCCAGGCGGGTTATTTCTACTATCAATAACCACAATGTTTTTCTGCTGTTTATGTAAAAAGCGCACAACAGAAAGCCCCGTCACACCTAAGCCGACGACCAGAATATATTCTGAATTTTGACTATCATCTGTGACCATAGCTGTTACCAATGCTGCTACTGAAATACTCGACAATGTATCTGCAGTTACGCCCATAAACCCTTTAAACCCCAGCCCTTAACTTGAGCCCTGTGTTTACCCTATCTAACTTTTAATGAAGCCAGACCAATAAGTACTAATACAACCGTTATTATCCAGAACCGCACAATTACTCTGGGTTCCGGCCACCCTTTTAATTCAAAATGATGATGTAGTGGCGCCATTCTAAAAATACGTCTTCCTGTTAATTTAAACGATGCAACCTGCAAAATAACTGATACTGTTTCCATCACAAAAACGCCACCCATAATTAATAACACCAGCTCCTGCCTAACCAGAACAGCGACAACACCTAACGCCGCACCTAGCGCTAACGCGCCCACATCCCCCATAAACACCTGAGCGGGATATGTGTTAAACCATAAAAAACCTAAACCTGCACCAACTAATGCTCCACAAAATACAACCAGCTCACCAACACCACTGACATATGGAATACTTAAATAATTAGCAAAATTTATATTTCCGGTTAAATAGGCAAACACACCTAACGCACCAGCCACCATAACGGTGGGCAAAATTGCCAGGCCATCAAGACCATCTGTTAAATTAACTGAATTACTGGTACCCACAATAACCAGATAAGCTAGAACAACAAATCCCATGCCCAGTGGTATCATCGCGTCCTTCATAAACGGAATGATTAATGTTGTTTCTATGGGCTGCTGAGCTGTCTGATAAATATAAATTGCTGCACCCAAACCAAATACCGTTTGCCATATGTATTTAGCTTTTGCAGACAAACCTTGACTGCATCCACCCTTTAATTTTTTAAAATCATCAATAAAACCAATACCACCAAACAACAAAGTCACAACGAGTGCGACAACAACCTGTCTATTATTTAAATCCATCCACAAAATCGTACTGATTGCTACCGCAACCAAAATCAACGCACCACCCATCGTGGGAGTACCAGCCTTAGATAAATGTGCTTGCGGACCATCATCACGAATATTCTGACCGATTTTATACATTGTTAATTTACGAATCATTGAGGGGCCAATAATCAATGAAATACTCAATGCGGTTAACGTGCCTAAAATTGCACGCAAGGTTAGATAACGAAAAACATTAAACCCACTATGATATTGAGTTAAATAATCAGCAAGCCAGAGCAGCATCAGGTCGACCCCTTTATTAATAAATCCACTATTTGCTCCATATGCATAAATCTCGAACCTTTTACTAATATTCCCAGCTCTTCTGTCTGGTGTTTTTGTATAAATGAAACAAGTTCATCTTTACTATTAAAATTTTCTGCATTATCACCAAATGCATCAACTGCATGACGACTAGCCTCTCCAACCGTTAGCAAACGCGTCACACCAGCAGTACGTGCTTTTAAACCCGCATCAAAATGAATTCTTCTTTCGTCATCACCCAGCTCACCCATATCTCCCAGAACAAGCCAATGTTTTCCAGGCAGCTCACATAACACCTCAATACCCGCAGATAATGAAGCAGGATTTGCGTTATACGTATCATCAATTACCGTTAGTGTTTTACCGACCCTGTGAAAGTTCAAACGACCTTTTACTGCTGAAAATTCATTTAGTGCCTGAGTTATAAATTCATGCTTAATATCTAACGCTTTAGCAACTGTAATCGCTGCTAGTGCATTCATTGCATTATGTAATCCATATACCTTCAAACTTATATTTAACTCTTTACCACTCAGCTGAACACTTAAATTTCCACCTGTCCCTGTTTGCTGCCATTCACCATACACTTCTGCAGTTTTATCCTGCATTGAGAAGCCCATGATTTTTTTATTTACTGACAATTCACGCCAGTAATCAGCAAAGCCATCATCACAGTTAATAATTGCAATACCATCATCAGCTAACCCTTGATATATTTCACCTTTTGCCTGTGCTACGCCTTTTAAAGAACCAAAACCTTCAAGGTGTGCCTGACCCGCATTATTAATTAACGCCACATCGGGTTGTGTTATTGACGTTAAGTTTGAGATTTCGCCAAGGTGATTAGCACCCATTTCTATCACAGCAAAATCTTCCTGTTCCATGCGCAACAAAGTGAGTGGCAACCCAATATCATTATTAAAATTACCCCGAGTTGCCAAAACCTCACCCTGTTTCGCTACTATGGCAGACACCATTTCTTTTACAGTGGTTTTTCCATTACTTCCCGTAATTGCTACAACTTTGCCACCGAATGATTGTCGCCAGGCTGCCGCCAGCCCCCCTAAAGCTTTTCTTGTATCTTCAACTTTTATAACTGGTAAACTCGTTTCTACATCTTTATGAACAATTGCAGCGACTGCTCCAGCTTGCTGCGCCTGCACAATATAATCATGCCCGTCAAACAACTCACCATGCAGTGCAATATATAAATCACCTGCCTGCAAACTCCGCGTATCTGTAGATACTGAAGAAAAATTAACATTCTCGCCGGTCATAATCCCGTTAAGTATTTTTGTCGCCCGCTCAAGTGCCATCATTGATGCACCCCTAACGTTAACAATGCGATTTTTCTATCACTAAAAGCTATTTTTTCATTTCCTATAACCTGATATAACTCATGACCTTTACCCGCTATCAAAACAAGATCATCACTCGTAGCCATTTCAATCGCATGCTGTATAGCTTTTTCCCTGTCCAGCTCAACAATAAGCTTCAATTCATTAATTATGCCCTGCTTGATATCGTCAATTATTTTTTCAGGACTTTCTGTACGCGGATTGTCATTTGTTATGATAACCAGATCAGATAATTTCTCTGCAGCCTGCGCCATAAGAGGTCGCTTACCTGTATCTCTATCTCCTCCACAGCCAAACACGCAAATAACTTTACCCGCCACATGCTTTCGAACATTAATTAACGCCTGCGATAAAGCCTCCGGTGTATGAGCATAATCAATTACCACTGATGGTTTATTTTCATTTACAAATAATTCCATCCGACCCGGTACGGTATGCAGATTTTCAATATATTTAATTGCATGATTAAAGTTAATACCGTTTTCCAGCAACACACAGAAACAGGCTAACGCATTATAAACGTTAAATTCACCTATTAATTTAATACTAACTTGCGAAGCACCCTCCGAGCTTTTCAGCATAAAGCTGATTCCATTCATCTCATTTTGAATACCTGTTGCATAAACATATAACTTGCTTTGCTTTACTCTTTTTTCATCTAAACCATACAACCAGATAGGATTTATATTTTTTCTTTCTGCATACAACTCAGCACCAAAACTATCATCGATATTTAATACCAGCGCCTTCTCATTACTCTCTGTAAAAAGCTTTTTCTTTGCCTGTTTATACGATTCAACATCACCATGATAATCCAGATGATCTCTTGATAAATTTGTTAAAACGGCAACATCAAAATCAATACCAGCCGATCTTTTTTGATCAAGACCATGAGATGAAACCTCCATTGCAACATGCTCTACGCCACGAAGACAAAAGTCAGACATCATTTGATGGAGACTAATCACATCCGGCGTCGTATGACTTGACTCCTGCAGATTATTAATCAAACCATTACCTAATGTTCCCACTACCGCAGCCGAGCCATAAGCCTGATTCATCGCCTGTGCAATAAAATGACTTACAGATGTTTTCCCATCCGTACCGGTAACACCACATACAAAAATTTTCTCAGATGGTTCACCATAAAACTTACCTGCCATTTCACCCAGCTTATTCTGTAAATCACGCACAGGAACACAAATAGCTCTCGACATCAGCTTTGATAATATTTGCTGACAATACTGATCAAATTTCGCATCACATAAAACAGCAACAGCACCCCTGCTTATTGCTGCTTCAGCATAAGCAAGACCATGGTCAAACTGACCCTCAAGTGCAACAAACACATAACCCTGCTCAACTTTTCTGCTATCCAGAGCCAGACCTTTAACTTCAAGCTCCGGCAAATAGTCAGACACAGACAGTCCACTTAATAGCTGCTTCAAAGTTATTGCGGAATGATTGTTTTTTAATGCAGCCATCATGCGCTCTTTCCTTTTTTCTCAAGCGACTCTTTTTGCGCATACTTCAAATCATCTGGTGGCACATCTAGCAAACGCAATGCACCCGATATAACCCTTGAGAAAACCGGTGCCGCTACCTGCCCACCAAAATATTTACCATTACGAGGCTCATTTAGCATAACCACCATAACCAGCCTTGGATCAGACGCAGGAGCCATTCCCGCAAAAACAGAAAGGTAACGATCTTTAGCGTAACCACCAGAAATAAACTTATGCACTGTTCCTGTTTTTCCTGCCACACGATAATTTGCAATTGAGGCCTTGTTTGCAGTCCCTTCAGGACTAACTACCCTTTCCATCATATGACGAACTTTTTTAGCCGTTGCCAAACTCATTACCTGCTCGCCTTCAACCTCCTTATCTCTACGCAAAAACGACACAGGATAAATGACCCCGTCTGCTGCAATTGAAGAATAAGCTCTGGCCAACTGTAAAGGCGTTACCGACAAACTATACCCAAACGACATGGTTGCACGCTCAAACTCACTTAAATGCCCCGTTCGTAAATTACCATTTCTCTCACCTGGAAAACCACTTCCACTATTAATACCAAAGCCCAGTTTCATATACATACCAAGCTGTTGTTCCTGATCAAGCGATAACGCAACTTTACTTACTCCGACATTGCTTGATTTCAAAATAATCTCTTCCAGATTAATTTTTCCATAATTGCGCATATCTTTTATCGTGCTGCCCTGCACTTTGTAATAACCGGGTGACGTCTTCACATTATCTTTTGGATGCCATCGCCCTGTTTCAAGTGCCGCCGCAATCGTAAAAGGTTTCATTGTAGAACCAGGCTCAAAAACATCAGTAACCGATCGATTTCTATAAACACCCGGTTTTAACTGACTTCGGTCATTCGCATTAAAAGACGGCTGATTTACCATTGCTAAAACCTCACCCGTATGAACGTCTAAAACCACTGCAGATCCTGCAATGGCTTTATGTTCTTTAACAGCGGACTTTAACGATTGATAAGCCAGATACTGTATTCGCCGATCAATACTCAGCCTCACCGACTTACCCGGCTCAGCCGTCTTTATCCTTTCCACATCATCTATCACCTGTCCGAGGCGATCACGTATGACTCGCTTTGAACCCGGTTCACCGCTAAGCCACTCATCATACGCCAGCTCCAGACCTTCCTGACCAATATCATCTACATCTGAAAAACCAATTACATGTGATGTAACTTCTCCTGCCGGATAATAACGCTTGTATTCTCGTTGCAAATACACCCCGGGAATACCAAGTGCTTTAATTTTTTCGCCTGTATCAGGTGATACCTGTCTGAGTATATAAACGAATTCTCTATTTGAATTTTTAACTAATTTATTTCTCAGATGCTGCGCATTAATTTTTAATGTTTTTGCAATTTCAGTTACACGATGCAGATCATTTTTAATTTCTTTAGGATTAACCCAGACAGAATCCACCGGTGTACTAATCGCTAATGGCTCACCATTTCTGTCATAAATATCACCGCGATGCGCAGATATAGGCACAACTCTTAAATGTCGCGCATCACCTTGCTGCTGGAAAAAGGCCTGATTAATAACTTGCATATCCAGCGCACGCAAAAACAAACCCACTATCGCTAACGCGAACACAGATAACACAACAATGCGCCTGAACTGATAATGTGGTTTTTTGTTTTTATTTTTCATTGTTTTATATATAAAATTTCATTTGCCCGAGGCAATGTCATTTGTAGTTTTTTACGTGCAACTTTCTCAATTCTTCCATGAGATGACCAGGCGCTTTGCTCCAACTGCAACTGCCCCCACTCAACATCCAGCTCATCAATCTGCTTATGAAGCTTTTGCAAATTAACAAATATCTTTCTTGTTTGGTGTTTACTATAAATTACACCTATTGCAGACCCCATAATCGCCACCACTAATAATGCGATTAATATCCACACCACCTTCACTTAACTCTCTCTATTACACGCAAGACTGAACTACGTGAACGAGGATTTTCCTGCACTTCCTTTTTTCCCGGTTTAATAGCTTTACCAATTAACCTGTATGGCTGCTCTAAATCTTTTGCTAATACCGGGATGTCTTTAGGAATTTGCGGTCCCCGTGACATTTTTCTAAAAAACCTTTTTACCATTCTGTCTTCTAATGAATGAAAACTAATGACCGCAAGTCGCCCGCCAACAGCCAGAACATTCAAGCTTGCACGCAGCGCATTTTCAAGCACCTCAAGTTCACGGTTTATATGAATTCTAATTGCCTGAAAACTTTTAGTAGCAGGGTGTTTATTTTTTGGTTTAACAGGAATCGCTGCTTCAATTATATTAGCCAACTGAACCGTATCATCTATAACCGTTTCTTTTCTTGTTTCAACAATGGCATTTGCAATTCGTCGAGCAAACTTTTCTTCACCGAAATGCATTAACACTGTAGTCAGATCATACTCTTCCACAGTGGCTAACCATTCTGCTGCTGACTGACCTACATGTGGATTCATGCGCATATCTAACGGCCCCGGCTTTATAAAACTAAAACCCCTTGTTGCATCATCTAGCTGCGGAGAAGAAACACCTATATCAAGTAAAACCCCGTCAACCCGTTGCGCCATTCCGTGACTCGACACTACTTCTTCCAGACTTTCAAAGTTATTCCGTACTATTTCAAATCTTAAGTCATCCGCAAATTTAAGCTCCGCCACTTCAATTGCCAACGGATCCTGATCCATTGCCAGCAACTTTCCCGTCTTTCCTAATTTTTTTAGAATTTCAGCTGAATGCCCACCTCGACCAAATGTCCCGTCAAGATAAAAACCATCCTGTTTTATAGCTAGCGCCTCGACGGCCTCACTAAGAAGAACCGGTCGGTGCTGGCCGTGTAGTTCTTCCATTAGAACGAAAGATTTTCCAAAGCTTCTGGCAAATCACCTTCATCATTTTCCGCTTCATCCAGCCATACTTGCTGATTTTCCGTCCAAAGCTGTTCATCCCATATTTCAAACTTATTTCCCTGGCCAATTAAAATGCATTTTTTATCTAAGCCAGCATATTCACGCAACAAAGTCGGTAACAAAATACGCCCCTGACTATCCAACTCAGCTTCTGTCGCATGACCAATCAATAACCTCTTCATCAAACGAGTTCGCTTATTGGTACTGGAAAGAGCAGCAAGTTTAGCCTCTACAACTTCCCATTCATGCAATGGATACACCATCAAACAACGATCTTGATCAACTGTAACAATCAATCGCCCACCACAAGACTCCATGATCTTGTCACGGTAACGCGAGGGAATAGCCATTCGGCCCTTTGCATCCAGCGTTAGATTGTTAATACCACGAAAAATCATTGTTATAGTTTTAGTTCGCCATTTTTATATAAGCCGCCCCACCTGATACTCAGGTAGCCTTGTGTTGAAAAATGCACTTTCACCCACATTGATCCACATTTCTCCACATATCCGAACTATAGGTACCACTACCCACCACTGTCAAGCAAAAACACAGGATAAATAAGGAATTTTTTCCTTATATGACAACAACTTAGAGCTATTTCACATAATTAACACGGAGACAAACGGAATAAGAAAAGGCAAGTCAACAAGTTGGGCAGATAACTTAATAAACTACTTTAAGTTACAGTTCTATTTGATTTTTTTTAATGTTTATTTATGACCAAGCAGATAAAAAATATGACCTGTCATTTGTGGCGACTTTAATCTATATAAGGTAAGACAACACAACCCAACAAATTAAGAGAAAACTATGCTTAAAAGCACCCTGTACGCACTTTTCACCTCGCTCATACTCAATACAACCGTATTAGCAGAAGATAAACCCAAAAAAATAATGATAAGCCCCGATATTTACAGCATAGACGTGGAGCACAAAGGACAAATTATTACGATTAAGAGGAATCAAAATCGTGAAAACATCATTAGCAAATACTACCAAAAAACACATCGAGGTAAAATACAGGCCATAAACCCGTTTAAACCCCATGCAGTCGAAACAATTGGCACGCTTGAGATGATTCATTACCTGAAACAAAAAACCGGGGGTGATAACAAATTAAAGATTATAGACTCACGCACAAAAGTATGGGTAAAACGTGGCACCATACCTGGCACAGCCAATATCCCATTCACAGAATTTAAAAACGAAGAACGCGCATTAGAAATAATGGAAGACGAACTTGATGTACTCAATACAGGTAGCGCCCTGAATTTTGCGAACGCAAAAACCATTGTAATGTATTGCAATGGCATTTGGTGCGGACAGTCACCTGCCGCTATCCGTACATTATTAAAATTTGGCTATCCCGCTGCAAAAATTAAATACTACCGCGGTGGCATGCAAAACTGGGAATCACTAGGATTAACAATTGTAAAACCATAAATACAAACAGGGTCCTCAGTCAAAGCCAGAGAACAGGTAAAAACATCGCAGGAGAGCGATAGCTCAGATTGCTTCTGACTGACTGCAGGGCAAGGCAAGACGGAAAATGTAAGTTTACAAATGTAAATGTCCATTTTCCAACGAAGCCATGCGGCCTGTCAGAGGCAAGCTGAGTTATCAGCGGAAACTAGGGAAGCTGGCCTATAAGCCGGGTTCTGTACAACCGAAGTTGTGACAATCATTCATCTAGGACGCACATCGCTATGCGCCTCAAGCAACCTACCCAGAAGCAGCGCGGGCCACGCCTCAGCTTCTCTATTTGGTCTTGCTCCAGGTGGGGTTTACCTAGCCGCCACTGTTACCAGTAAACGCGGTGCGCTCTTACCGCACCATTTCACCCTTACCCCAAAATACTAAATTAGCAAATTAAGGCGGTATCTTTCTGCTGCACTAGCCGTAGGTTCTTACACCCCCCAGGCGTTACCTGGCACCCTGCCCTTTGGAGCCCGGACTTTCCTCTCTACGATAAAATCATACAGCGATTGTCCAGCCAACTTCGGCGGTGACTATAGCATAAATCAGCGCTAATAATCGTCCGGTTTTGCACTGAATAAAATGTAGTTTAGGCACATATCCATCGGGGACAGAGCATCTTTCCCGCTCTGTCCCCAGTAGTGATGCCATCAAGAGCACTACGAAGTCGACTATCTACACTGTCATATCTTGCCGGTATCACGACAGGAGACAGGGCGCAAAAAAGCAGCTACCTTTCCCCGATGGAGAAATATCAAAACAATGCACACTCTCACCAGTTTAATAGCCTGAAAAACATCCGCTATTGGCCATAAACACCATCACCGCAACTTTCGCATTCGCTTACCCAATGCAACACTGACTGGATTATTTCTGGAAATAAACGGTATAGGTTTACGTTTACGCACACCTAGCTTAACTTTAAGCTTTTGCAGCCCTTCATGATTTTCCGAATAACGCAGTCCGGTACGAATCACATCCAGAGCCGCACTACGATTATTTAAAATTATTTCAGCTCTTGCCAGATTCATGCAAATATCACCATCAAAGGGGTAAGACCTGACAGCATTACGACAAATTTTTATCGCCTCATGCTTACCATTTAACAGGCATGAAAAACCATAAAAGGAATGGTATTTAGAAAAAAGCTCATGATCAACCGAAATAGACTGGCATGCACGCTGAAACAATTCAACCGCATCACTAAGCGAGCACCGCTCAAGCAATTCAATGCCTTTTATAAAATCTTCATTACACCGATTTAAATCAAGATAAACCGCTTTAATATATGACACAACAACCTCCTTGTTCCTGCTAACATTATGTTTAATATTACATGCTACTCATCTACTACCTTTTTAAATTTAGTTACACTTAAAAAACACTACCCTGACTAAGACCCGTACCCCGGATAACAAGCCAGCCTTGATATTGCTTTATAAATTTCTTAGAGAAAGACTAATCTATTTTCTAAATAGTTTTCCCAGCTTATTATTTAACGCATGATTTCTGGGTAAAAAACCAATGGGTGTTTTTTTACGCATATTTATTTTTTTACGCAAATCGCGCATTCCCGGATGCATATAATCCACCTCCATCCCCTGAAGCAGAACATCAACGGTGCGTTTACGATCATTAAAATGCCATTCTGATTTAGCCAGATTATAAAACACATCACCGTCATACAGCTCATTGCGAGCCACTTCACGGCAGATAGACAGACCCCCTCTATCACCATTCAATACACGCGTATAACCACAAAATGATGCATATTTATTATAATGCATATCAGTATATGAAGTTTTTTCATAAGCCATCTCAAAACAATGACACGCCTGAGAAAACATCCCTCTCTTAAGAAATTCAATTCCATTAATAAAATTAGGATTACAAAGGCTATAATCTTTATATGTGACACTTTCGATACTCATACTCACTTCCTTTTCGAAATTCTTTAAACAAAAAGCTATTCACATTTATTTAAAAATTTTTTTGAAAAAAAAAGCCACAGATGAAACACCTGTGGCCAACCACGCTAATACTCTTTACTCTTCGCAAATATATTTTTGCTTTACTTATTTGACCACAACTTAAACTGCTACTGCATGCCTCATTAACTTACCTAACGCATGATTTAGAGGATGCGTACGAGGTAAAAACGGTAATGGACTACGCTGTCTAATTCCTAACTGCTCTCGCATCTGACGTAATCCGGGATGACGGTTATCTACTTGTAAACCTTTTTTAAGTGCAATAATCACAGCCTTACGGTTTTCATAAAACCACTCAGCTCGAGCAAGATTTAAATACACATCACCATCATGTAATTCACTTTTTGAAGCATGTCGACACATCTCCAGACCCGTCGCATCTCCAGATAAAACACGTGCCAGACCACAATATGAACCATATTTATTATGGTAAACATCTGCACGACCGACTGACTCATAAGCCTGCTGAAAACGGTTAACAGCTTTTGGCATCGCACGATCTTTGAGGTAACTAACTCCCTCAACAAACTCATCGCAACATGCACTGAAATCTTCATATACTGCTTGTAGTGGTGCCATCTTGAACTCCATCTATAAATATCTAAATGTATTTGATCGATTAATATCTAACTCAAACACGAGTCTATTTAACTTTTTTTTCATTTAGATGCTTCACAGTCCAGTCTTTTATGGCAACTTACTTTAAATTTAGTTTTATTTTTTGCCTTGGCTGTAAGCCTTGATGAGTTATATTGCACAGGCCATACCCATTTTTATATTTCCATATTAAACAATGAGTTATGAAAAAGCAGTCATTTATCATTACAGAAAAATGACAATATCTGTAAACTTAATCGACATGGTTTTGTTGTATTTTTGATAGTTTTTTTGATGATTTGATAATTTAAATAAATATCAAACACTTAGAGATAACAACAAGTGGCAACTTTACCGACAAAGATGTCATGACACTTTGGTCATTATAGCGTTATTTACTGTTTTTTCAATCACTTACCTGATAGTTCAAGCGCTAGCTTATACACCTGATTTTTTTTCATTCCGGTAATTTTTGCAGCCATCTTACTTGCCTGCTTTACCGGTAATTCCTCTAGTAAAATCTTCAACACCTGCTCCAGCTCAGCAGATTGAGGGCTCATTTGCACTTCGACCCCATCAACAACAAGAACAAACTCCCCTTTTTGCTGATTATTATCTGCCTGCAACCACTCAGGTAGTTCACCTAAAGTAGAACTATGCACCGTTTCAAAGAGCTTGGTAATCTCTCTGGCCAGCACCACTTTACGCTCAGCGCCAAACACCAGCTGCATATCTTTAACCGAGGCCACAATTCGATGACTAGACTCATAAAAAACCAGAGTAGCTGCCTGATGCTCAAATTCCTGATAAAAACTCTGCCTGGCTCCCTGCTTATGAGGCGGAAAGCCCGCAAACATAAAACGATCTGTCGCAATACCGGATACAGACAACGCTGCAATAGCCGCGCATGCACCGGGAATCGGGCTAACTTTAATAGACTCCTCATGTGCAGTTTTAACCAGCCGATAACCCGGATCGCTTAATAATGGTGTACCCGCATCAGATATCAACGCTATATTGTCACCCGCTAATAAGCGTTGTATTAATTTAGGCGTCATCTGCTCTTCATTATGATCATGATAAGCCAGCATTGACGAATCTATATTATAATGTTGCAGTAATATTTTGCTGTGACGGGTATCCTCCGCAGCAATTAGATCAACCTGCTTTAATACAGAAATGGCGCGTTCACCCATATCAGCACGATTGCCTATTGGGGTAGCGATTACATAAAGTGTGCCCTGATTCATTGACAGTTGGGACTCCAAAACAGATACTCTCGTTTGCCATAATAACATCAGCTGACATACATTAGATAATGACTTTATTTTTACGCACAACCACACTACTACTCATCGGCATCAGTCTTTTTGGCTGCACACCAAAAGACAGCATAATTACAGATAAAACACAGGCACCTACAGATCTGGTAACCACAGATGACGAAACCCAGCTGGAGCCTACAGAGTCCGCAGGTGAACACATGGAACTGGCTGCTTTATCCACCGGAGTTGACCGCAATAAACACTTACTAAAAGCAGCTCAAATACTGGTTCACCAAAAACAGTTTGAACTAGCGGAAAAACAGATATCTGAGATAAATCAGGAATTAACCAGTAGTGAAGAGCAGGTTGAGTTACAACTACTCACAGCCGAAATAGAGATTAACCGGGGTAATGCACGATATGCACTAAAGTTGTTAAATATAGCCAGAATACTACCTACAGAACAACAAATCAGACTCATGCAACTGCGTGCCAGAGCATTCCTGGATTCTAGTTACCCCCTTGAGTCGGCCAAAACCCGTGTACAGATGGATAAACTGTTAACGGATCAATTTGATCAGGAGCTAAACCATCAGGCCATCTGGGAGGCACTTTCTTTATTACCAACTACCAGCCTGCAACAAATTAGCAATGCACCACTTAATACTGATTTTCTTGGCTGGGTTGAACTGGCTAAAATTGCCAAACGGGGTCAGGTCGACTGGCAATATCTACAGGATGGCATCCACCTATGGCGCCAGGAATACCCGGAGCACCCGGCTGCAAAAGTTTTCATTAGAGAACTTGGTAACAAACAAATAGAATTAATTGACCAGCCCAGACATATTGCCATATTACTCCCCCTGAACGGCAAATACGCCCAGGTGGCTGGCGCCATTCGCGACGGCATTATGTCTTCTTACTATCAGCACCCGGATAAAACGTTTCAACCTAAAATTAGCTTTATTGACACCAGCGACAATCAGGCAGCCATCTGGAATTACTATAAAAAAGCAGCTGATCAGGGAGCAGACTTCATCATTGGCCCGTTCCTTAAATCCGCTGTCGACATACTTACCCGCGCAGAACAAATGGACATCCCGACACTTACCCTCAACTACGCCAGCACGCAAACCAAAAACAGCCCTAACCTGTTTCAGTTTGGCTTGTTACCAGAAGATGAAGCACGCCAGTCTGCAGAGCTCGCTTTTCGTCAGGCACACACTCATGCCGCAGTACTCGTACCTGAAGGCGCATGGGGTGAACGCCTACGTAACGCATTTCAACAACGCTTTGAAGAGTTAGGCGGTACAGTTATTAGCGCTCAAACCTATACCCCTAATAAAAATGATTTTAAGCAACCAATACAAAGCATGTTAAATATCAAACAGAGTTATAGTCGTTATCGCGCCATTCAAAATGTAACGCGAACAAAAATGAAATTTACACCTTACCGTCGACAGGATGTAGATATGATTTTTATGGCGGCCACACCCAAGGATGCCCGCCAGTTAAAACCCCAGTTCAAGTTTCATTATGCGGGTGAAATTCCAGTATATGCCACGTCTCATGCATTTACAGGGCAACTTAACAAACAGGCAGATCGTGACATTGATGATCTGAATTTTCTGGATATGCCATGGATCCTGAATGCACCGAGCCAGTCAAAACAGTCTCTTATCAAGTACTGGCCAGAACAACAACGCTACACCCGATTTTTTGCACTTGGCGTTGACGCCTATAATTTAATTCCTTTTCTTGGGCGTCTTCAGGGTAAAACCTATGAGCGCTTCTCCGGTCAGACTGGCAACCTTTACCTTGACCCGTTTAACCGCATACACCGTGAACTATTATCCGCTCAGTTTAAACGCGGCATACCTAAACTGATTGACATAAATACACTGCCAGTAAATTTAGTAATTGATGATACCACCCCTATTCAACAGCCGATCAATTAAAGGTAAGGCTTGCGAAAAGCTTGCCTGTGATTATTTGAAAAAAAATGGTCTAAAATTAATTGATAAGAATTTTCATAGCCGATATGGTGAAATAGACCTTATTATGCAACATCAGGATGTGGTGGTTTTCATTGAAGTTCGTTATCGAAAAAATCAGGACTATGGCGGCGCAAAGGCAAGTGTCACTATTACTAAACAACAAAAAATTCAAAAAACAGCACTCTTTTATATGCAGAAAAAAGGCCGTGAATTAAACGCTCGTTTTGATGTTATCGCAATGACAGGAGAACACAACGACCTGTCTATTGAATGGATAAAGAATGCATTTTGATTTCACATACACAAAAATAACCTAATAAACATAAACCATATAAAATATGAACCTTATAGACATAATTGAAAAAAACTTCGCAGAAGACATCACAACTAAACAGCGCACGCTAGAAAAATCCCAAAATGCAATCGCTCTGGCCGCGCAACTTATGACGCACGGTTTATTATCCGGGGGTAAGATATTATCCTGTGGTAATGGCGGCTCCGCAGGCATAGCGCAATTATTCTCTTCAAAAATGTTAAACCGATTTCAAATGGAGCGCCCAGGGCTTCCAGCAATTGCACTTTCTACGGATACATCTATTCTTACTTCAATTGCAAATGATTATAGCTACGATCAGATTTTTTCAAGGCAGGTTGCAGCCCTGGGTCAGAATACTGATATTTTATTAATCATTACTACCAGCGGAAATTCTGGAAACATTGTTGCTGCAATTGATACCGCCCATGAACGTCATATGAAAATAATCGCATTAACAGGACAGAACGGTGGCGAAGTCAGCGCGCGTTTACAACATGACGATATTGAGATTCGGGTTGACTCAGATTCCCCCATTCGCATTCAGGAAACACACCTGCTTATTCTTCACTGCCTGGGTGATCTTGTAGATTCTCAATTAATGGGCGCCTAACCCAGAGCTTCTCTGGTTAATAAAAATATGAGCAAACCTTTTTTAAAGCAATTACAAAAAATACTTCCAACAGAAAGCATTTTAACGGATGCCAGCGAATGCCTGACCTATGGTTATGATAACAGCAGGCGTCACGCTCAGCCTTTAGCCGTAGTTTTCCCTACAAC
Organism: endosymbiont of Galathealinum brachiosum; assembly: GCA_003349885.1. NCBI lineage: Bacteria > Pseudomonadati > Pseudomonadota > Gammaproteobacteria > endosymbiont of Galathealinum brachiosum. The sequence goes on from QFXC01000013.1 coordinate 420,040, forward strand.
CGAGGAACATGTTCAACAAATTATTACAATTTGTAACCAGCACAATATTTCTCTGTATGCCAGAGGTCGCGGAACAGGAACGACAGGAGCAACCGTTCCGGTTAACGGTGGAATAGTTATCTCTTTTGAACATATGAATAAAATTATTCATATGGATGAAAAAAACCGGAGTATAGATGTTCAACCCGGCGTTACCAATCTGGAAGTACAGCAGTGTGCAGCTAAACACGGCTTATTCTGGGCACCTGACCCAACCAGTGCAGCCTTCTGTTCTGTTGGTGGAAATTTAGCGTATAACTCTGCCGGACCACGCGCCGTAAAATATGGCACCTGCAGGGAAAATACATTAGGGCTAAGGGCAGTCACCGGTAATGGCGATATTATACAATGCGGCACACACACAACTAAGGGTGTAGTTGGTTATGACCTGACTCGCCTGCTCATTGGCTCAGAAGGAAATCTTGCACTTATCACTCAGGCCACATTAAAACTACTCCCCCTACCCACAGCCAAGCACACATTAAAAGCAAGCTATCAAAGCATGGATGCAGCTGCTCGTGCAGTTTCAAATATAATGGCACAAGCAGTAACTCCCTGCGCTCTGGAGTTTATGGATAAAAATGCTCTGGATATGGTTCGCAGTTATTCAAGCAGCGAACTCCCCACTAATGCTGGCGCAATGTTAATGATTGAAGTTGATGGTCATGCAGATACGATACAGCGGGAATCAGAAATCATTAAATTAGCTTCTCAGGTAGAAGGCCACATACAAACTGATATTGCACAGACCAAAGAAGAGGCCCATGCTCTATGGCAAACACGTAAAGCACTTTCTCCTTGCTTACGCAAAATTGCACCCAAAAAAATCAATGAAGATGTAGTTGTACCCGTTTCAAATATACCTGCTCTCATTAATGCTCTGGATAGGCTAAGCCAGACACACGACATTAAAATCGTTAATTTTGGTCATGCAGGTAATGGCAATATTCATGTTAACTTACTGGTTAACCCGGATGATAAAAATGAGATGAAAGCAGCAGAAAACTGTCTGAATGATGTATTTGATCTGGCTTTAGAATTAAATGGAAGCCTTTCGGGAGAACATGGAGTTGGACTGGAAAAGCGTAACTTTATTACCAAAGAATTAGGTAAAACTGAAATTAAGTTAATGCATCAGATTAAACAGGTGTTTGATAAAAACAATATTTTAAACCCTGGCAAGACATTGCCTGAAATGTGATTTTTTTGCACCACAAGGCACAGAGTTTTTTAAAGTAACAGCATACCTATGTAACAAGCTATATATTTTATCTCTGCATTCTCTGTGCCTCTGTGGCAATATTTTCAATATTTAGCTCAACACTTAAAATTCATACTGCAAACCCAGCTGCATTGTTAAGTCTGTTTCTAATTGAGGTCCATCTAAATCCTGGTATACAGGTACCCCAACTTCAACACCAATCAAAGCAGCTTGAGTTAACTGGTAGTTATAACCTATTAAGGCATCTGCTCTGGTACCCGCTCGCAAATCAGGATCTGCAGTAGGCACTACAGAATTCATTAACATCATACTTAAATCAGCATCAGCACCACTAATATTACCCCAGTCTAATAATTTAAGCCTGACAGAAAGTGTACTTTTATCGCCCACACCAAAACTATACCAACTATTTAATGCAACGCTGTTTCCTAACTTATAATCACGACCATTATCATCTAGCCTTACAACAATATACGCTCACCTTCAGGGTGCATATGATGCCCCATAATACCGATAGGCGCATCAGGTACCGCATGATGCTCATGCTCAGCCAGTAAAATACCAGGTGTTACAGATAAACCAAGTATCGCGCCTATACTCAGCATTTTAATTTTATTTTTTGTCTTATTTAGCATTTAAAGTCCGTAAATCATTAAAGTAATGTCTGCGCGAAGCCTAATACTCGATCAGGCAGAACATAATGCGACACATTGTCGCAGGCGACATATTGTCATATAACCTCAATTTACAAGGATATATACTACTAATTGAAATACAGAGAGTTTAGAATTCTACGGTGCAAGTGCACAATTAAGGTAACCTGATATTTTCCATTATGATTAAACTTCCACAATTTTATAAACAAAAAAACACTCACGCACACAATCTTTACCGTCTGTTTATGTTGCGTAATTTTCTTATTATCGCTGCTTTTTTTCTAATTACATATGCATTTTCTAACAACACAACTACGCCAGTATTTTCTATTAGCGTAATTCTTAGCTCACTTCTTATAATTAATCTGGTCACTGGCTGGTGGTTACATAAAAACAAACCGGTAACTGATAAAACTCTAATTTGGCAACTCATTATTGATGTTGCCGCGTTTACCGGCGTACTTTACTTTACCGGTGGAGCGAGCAATCCATTCGGCTGGTTTTATCTGGTACCTATTTTTATTGCTGCAACCTTATTGCCCGGACGCGCGATATGGCTCATTACGGCTTTGAGTATGACCGGTTACACCATGTTAATGTTTTTCTATGAACCCATCGTAGACACCTCTTCACATGATATGCATATGCAACACAACAGCGGCTTTCATGAGCACATCATTGGCATGTGGTTAGGTTATATGGTCACCGCCCTACTGGTTGCTTATGTGGTTGCCCGCATGGCAAACAGCTTAAGGGAACGCGACCATCACCTGGCTCAGGCACGTGAAAATGCATTACGAGACGAGAGACTGGTTGCACTAGGCACACTGGCTGCTGGTACAGCCCATGAGCTAGGCACGCCCCTGTCAACAATAGCTGTTCTGGTGACAGAACTTCATGATATTTGTGATTCCAGTCAGTCTACTGAATACCTCGCTATCATTCGTCAACAGGTAGATCGCTGTAAATCTGCCTTAACAACACTGTCTCACTCAGCCGGAGAAGAGCTAATGGGCGGAGGACAGATGTTACCCGTAAATCAGTATATTTCAGATATTATCAATCAGTGGCAACAACAGCGACCCTCAACAAAACTAGAACTAAAAAGTGATTTAACAAAAATTAATGCACTTATACTCTCCGAGCAGACCATGACTCAGGCACTTTTTAATATTCTTAATAATGCAGCAGATGCCTCACCAGAAAAAATTATGCTAGAGATCAAACAGGATGGTAATCAGGTTTCAATTAAAGTAATGGATAATGGCTCCGGGCTGGACTCAATGATACAGACCCACGCAGGAAAACAGGCCTATTCCAGCAAAGAACAGGGACTAGGCCTGGGCCTGTTTCTCGCACATGCATCAATTGAACGCCTCGGGGGTGAAATTTTTCTATCCAATCAGGATCAGGGTGGAGCTATTGTCAAAATAATACTGCCCTTAACAGAGCGAAATTTAGAGATTAATCATGACGAATAATAACCATAACGAACCTGTCGATATTTTACTTGTCGATGATGACGAAACATTTTGTATGGTATTAAATAACGCCATAGAACGCAGGGGTTATACAATAGTTACCGCTACAAACTCTGCTGAAGCATTGAAGTTAGCCAGCATAAATCAACCTGCCTACGCAATTGTAGATTTACGCATTGGAGACGAGTCAGGACTTGAACTGGTTGAAAATCTGGTTTCAAATAACCCGGATATAAGTATCGTTATGCTTACGGGTTATGCCAGTATTGCCACGGCCGTACAGGCAATCAAACTGGGCGCCAAACACTATCTGACAAAACCTGCAGATGCGGATGAAATCATTGCCAGTTTCGATAATGAGTTAGACAATCAGGCGATTAAACCTGCTGAACAACCTCTATCTCCCAAACGACTGGAATGGGAGCACCTGCAAAAAGTATTAATGGATAATGACGGGAATATTTCAGCAACTGCCAGAGCACTGGGGATGCATAGAAGAACACTACAACGAAAACTGCAGAAACGACCGGTTAAAAAATAGCTTTATCTAGTTATCTGTCAAAGAACGATCTTTCCAGGCTTATAAACGAGTAGAACTATACACAACGATAAAACATATCCATCAGGGCAAAGCAATCGCACGATAACAAACAATAAGCTATTGCTCTTAGGTATTATTTAACAACCCGTAACGAAGGCTTAGGCTTATCATCTGTAGGACTGGTATCATCAGGAGGTGGCGCAGACCCGGGCTCGTCATTAAACATCATGCCCTGTCCATTTTCTCTGGCATATATAGCCAGCACTGCTTCAGTTGGTACTAACAAATTAACAGATTTACCACTAAAACGAGCACTAAAACTAATCGCATCATCTCCCAGCGTTAGCCCCTCTACCGCCATTGGCGCGATATTCAGAACAATTTTATTGTCCTGAATATGCTGTTGAGGGACATCCACACCCTGTATCAGTGCATCAACCAGAATATAAGGTGTCACACCGTTATCTACAATCCATTGATACAGCGCTCTTATTAAATAAGATCGGCTGGATGTCATTTTCTCCATTTTTCTTTCACTCTAGAAGTCAATTTTAGAGATGCATTTCTCTTTCAGTTTCAGTAAGACTTAACTGAAATGCTTCACGCTCAAAAATACGCTGCGCATAATCGGTTACCGCTTTTGCTTCATCTGGTAACTCAATACCCATAACAGATAAACGCCATAACAAAGGTGCTATGGTTGCATCAACCAGACTATAATCTTCGCTAAGGAAAAAAGGTAATACCTTAAATAACTCATTCGATGAAATAATACTTTCACGTAACATCTTACGTGCTTTAGCAGCCGTTTTTTCACCTTTAGTTAAAATATCATGCATCAATGGGAACCAGTCTTTTTCAACTCGATGCAACGCTAAACGTGTTTTTGCACGAGATACTGGATCAACCGGCATTAATGGTGGATGCGGAAAACGCTCATCTAAATATTCAACAATTACACGTGAATCATAAAGCACTAAATCACGATCAATCAGTGTTGGCACTGTATTGTATGGGTTGAGTTCAGACAGGTCTTCAGGTGGATTGCTTAAATCAACATCAATAGCTTCAAAAGTAATATCTTTTTCTGCAAGTACAATACGTGCCAGATGACAGTATGGACATGATGGAGATGTAAATAGATTCATTACTGATCTACGATTGGCGAGTGCATTAGACGCCATAATTTTTAAACCTCGATAAAAAAGTCAAAAGTCAAAAGTCAGAAGTCGCAAGTCACAGGAAAAAGGCAAAAGCAGCAATGCTGCCCCGCTTTTGACTTATGACTTACGACTTACGATTTACGACTATTTTTTAGTGAACGTCTTTCCAGTATTCTTTCTTCAGCATGTAAGCCACAATTGCGAAGATGAACAGGAAGATTAAAACCTTGATACCAAGACTTCTACGCTCTAGCTGCATTGGCTCACCCATGTAAACCATGAAGTTAACCAGATCACCAACATAAGCATCATATTCTTCAACAGACATAGTACCCGCTTGCACTATTTCCATTTTCTCAAATATATGTTTATCGTTGCCGTCTTCGCCTTTCTCTGTTTTGAAAATAGCTTTCTGCAAACCCTGCTTTTCCCATAACACGTGAGGCATACCAACATCAGCAAACGCCAGATTATTCATACCGGTAGGACGTGAATCATCCAGATAGAAAGTACGCAGATAGGTGTACAACCAGTCACCACCTTTAGCACGTGCAATTACTGTAAGACCAGGAATTTTTGTACCAAAAGCGACACTTGCATAGTCATTGTTCATCGCTATCTTCATTAACTCACCCACTTTGGTTTTTTCGCCATCGGCACCACGTGTGTTAATTAATTTTTCAGATACTTCAACATCTGTCCAGCCAAGGTCACGACCAATGCGGTTATAACGCATGTAATCTGCTGCGTGGCAGCTTAAGCAGTTATCTGCAAAAGCCTGTGCACCACGTTTTAGAGATTCTGTATCCGTTAAGTCACCCGGTGCATGATCTAAATGAACACTGCCACCAGCTGCCATAACTAAACCTGAAAGCCCCATAGATATAGACAGTAGGATTACGCTTAGTAAATTTCTCATTTCGTGATCCTCTCTGGTACGGGTTTGGTTTTCTCATTCTTAGACGTGAAGTACAGGGCAATAAAGAAGCCGAAGTAAAGCACACTGAAGATCTGAGCAAGCAATGTTAATTCAGGCGTTGCAGGCAACATACCTAAACGACCTAATGCAATAAATGAAATTACAAATACTGCTAGTAGAATCTTGAAACTAGTACCGCGATAACGAACCGATTTCACTTTACATTGATCAATCCATGGCAACAGGAACAACACAACAATTGCGCCACCCATAGCAATAACACCCATCAACTTATCTGGAACTGCGCGTAAAATCGCGTAGAACGGAGTGAAGTACCAAACCGGTGCAATATGCTCTGGTGTTTTCAATGGATCAGAAGGAATAAAGTTAGCGTGCTCTAATAAGTAACCGCCACCTTCTGGTGCAAAGAACAGAACCATACTGAAGAACATTAAGAATACGATCACACCTACTATATCTTTTACAGAGTAGTAAGGGTGGAATGGAATGCCATCTAAAGGAATGCCATTTTCATCTTTGTTCTTCTTAATTTCGATACCTTCAGGATTGTTTGAACCCACTTCATGCAATGCAATGATGTGTGCAACAACTAAACCTAAAAGAACAATCGGTAAAGCAATAACGTGTAATGCGAAGAAACGATTTAACGTTGCATCGGATATTACGAAGTCACCACGAATCCACAATGTTAATGGCTCACCAATAATAGGTAAGGCACCAAATAGTGAAATGATTACCTGTGCACCCCAGAAAGACATCTGACCCCAAGGTAGTAGGTAACCCATGAATGCTTCAGCCATCAATGCAAGGTAGATAAACATACCGAAAAGCCATACTAATTCACGAGGTTTCTTAAATGAACCGTACATCAAACCACGGAACATATGTAAGTAAACCACCACGAAGAAGGCCGTTGCACCCGTAGAATGGATGTAACGAATCAACCAGCCGTAAGGTACGTCACGCATAATGTATTCGACAGATGCGAATGCCATAGCGCCGTCAGGCTTATAGTGCATTGTTAAAAAGATACCGGAAATGATCTGGATAACCAGAACCATTAACGCGAGTGAGCCGAAGAAGTACCAAAAATTGAAGTTCTTTGGTGCATAGTATTCAGCAAGATGCTCATTCCACATTTTTGTGGCCGGGAAGCGATCATCAACCCAAGTCATTAAACTTTTAAACATTATGCCGCTCCTCCATCTTCACCAATCAGTATGGTGCGATCACTCTTATAGAAGTGAGGTGGTATTTCAAGATTCAGTGGTGCAGGTACACCAGAATAAACACGACCAGCGAGGTCAAATTTAGAACCGTGACACGGGCAGAAGAAACCGCCTTTCCAGTCAGCGCCACCTAAATCAGCTGCACCCATTTCAGGGCGGTAGGTTGGAGAACAACCAAGGTGAGTACAAATACCCACCATTATCGCAATATCAGGTTTTCTAGATCGTGTTGAATTAGTTGCGTATTCAGGCTGCTGATCATTCTCAGAAGCCGGGTCACGTAACTCACCATCAAGAGTAGGTAAATCTGTTAAGTTCTGTGCAGTACGTTTGATGATCCAAACTGGCTTACCACGCCATTCAACAGTTAACAATTGACCTTCAACTAACTTACTGATATCCACTTCTACAGGCGCACCTGCAGTTTTGGCACGCTCACTAGGAGCCCAGGAAGATAGGAAGGGTACAGCTACAAAACCAGCTCCAACAGCACCAATTACAGCAGTGGTGTTTGTCAGAAAGCGGCGTTTGGCTAAATCTGCGCCGTCTGTAGTCATGAGTACCTCTCTTAGACTAATATGATTAAAATTCTATTTACTGGCGCATCCACATACCTGTTAATCAGGTTTGCTTCATCCAGAAAACATTATTAAATTACACCCCCTTCGAATCATCAAAGCAGGCATGGAAAATTTGCCGCAGTATCATACTTCATTTCGAGTTTTTATCCAAGGACTAAATATCTTTTCTTATAAATATCAATAAGTTAGCGCAAGAAAATGCACTTTTATATACAACGGATAAATTTTGACAGGACGAAAGCGCTCATCAACGAAAATCAACACCACAAAAACACCCGTCTGCAGCCTTTAGCATTAGCAGATAACAGAACACAAATTGCAAACAAGTGAAATTTTTACACTGGATTGAGAATATCTACGAACTCAGTTGAAACTTTAAATTTTTCAGAAAGGTGCTCTGCCAGCGCCTGAACACCGTATGACTCGGTAGCATGATGCCCTGCTGCGAAATAATGAATATCCAGCTCTTTTGCCAGATGAAACGTCTGCTCTGATACTTCGCCACTGATAAAGGCATCCAGCCCCATTGCAGCGGCATCTTCAATATAATGCTGCGCACCACCGGTACACCAGCCAAGCGTTTTAATTGTTTTATTTGATGCATCAGAAAGATGCAACGGCTTTCGTTTTAACTGCTTTTCAATAAACAGCGCAAACTCAGTTGCACTGACTGCTGATTCTAACTCACCATTCCACAACAAACCTTTAGATGGCCCCTGCATAACACAGCCACCAATATTTATATCCAGCTGTTGAGCCAGTGTCGCATTGTTTCCAAATTCCTGGTGCGCATCTAGTGGCAAATGGTATGCCAGCAAACTAATTCCATGCTCAAGCAAACGCTGAATACGTTTACGTTTTATCCCTGTAATAACAGCATCTTCATTTTTCCAGAAATAACCGTGATGTACGAGCAACACATTTGCCTGCTTTTCAATAGCCGCTTCTATCAGATCCTGACACGCAGTCACACCACAAATAATTCGATTAACTTCACTAAACCCTTCAACCTGCAGACCATTTGGGCAATAATCACTGAACTCATTAACCTGTAACAGGTCATTACAATACTCTACAATTGAATTAAGTTGCGCCATTCGCACTCCATTGAGATTAAATCTTTATAAAGATAAACTGGAAAAAGCATTAAATATGAACAATTCACATTCTACACGTTTTCTTTTTGGCTGGGCTCTTATCGGCCTGTTAATTGCCGGTGTCGTTATTGCTTTTTCTACATTAGATTTCAATGTACTTCGACCTATACAGAAAAAAATAATCAGAAGCCATGACAGTTATGCCGATGCGGTAAATAAAGCAGCCATATCTGTCGTTAGCATCAATGCATACCACCTTGTAAAAGAAGAAAAAAGCTTATTACCAGACAATCAAAATTCAAACAATAATGATCAGCCAAAATTTAAAGTAAGACCCAATAAAGGCTCAGGCGTAATCATTAATTCCGCAGGGTATATTGTAACTAATAATCATGTTGTAGGAGGTGCCCAGAGAATAGAAGTCGTACTCCATAATGGCCGCCGACTGGAAGCCCAAATAATTGGACTAGATCCGGACACTGATCTTGCTGTGATCTCTACACAACTAAAACAACTACCTGCTGTTGCCATTGCTGACAGCAACAAAACACGCGTAGGCGACATTGTTCTTGCCATTGGAAACCCATTTGGCATTGGACAAACTGTCACCCAGGGAATTATCAGTGCAACAGGTCGTGATCGGGTCGGATTAAATACCTATGAAAATTTCATACAAACCGATGCCGCTATTAATAAAGGAAATTCCGGTGGTGCACTCATAAATACCCGAGGTGAAATACTTGGAATCAATTCGGCCATATACAGTCAGACAGGAAACTATCTGGGTATCAGCTTTGCAATCCCTATCAATCTCGTTACAGACGTTGTAAAACAAATCATTAATAATGGTGAAGTAATTCGTGGCTGGCTAGGAGTTGAAGGCGTTGATCTGAGCCAGCAAATGTTAGAGCGCATTGGCTTACCTGATATTCAAGGGGTTTTAATTACCGATGTATTTGATCGTGGCCCTGCGGAAATGAGCGGTTTAAGGGTTGGTGATATAATCACACATATTAATACTCATGTAATTCGAGACACTCGTGACGTATTAAACGCCATTGCTGACGGACATCCAGGAGACAGAATTCAGATTAACGGAATTCGTGAACGACAAAGCTTTAGCACCCAGGCGACACTGGAACAAAGACCTAAAGAATAAATTATCGCTATTTATAAAAACATAAAACAAAATCAAAACAGCATACTTTAATTAAAGCATGCTGTTTTTAAAAACGCTTAAATAATATCTTTAAGCGCTTTAATCAATTCCATATTTTCCTCTGGCTTTCCAACGGTAACTCGTAAACACTGAGTTAAGACACCACCAGCAGAATGTGAATTTTTAATTAAAATATTTCGCTTTTTCAATTCCTCGAAAATTTCTGAAGCATCACCTTCCAACACCCTCAATAAAATAAAATTCGCACTACTCGGAAAGACCTTAAACTGAGAAAATTCACTCAACTCATCAAATAACCATTCACGTTGTTCACGAATTGTTGCCGCTTGCTGCTCAAACACATCAGCATGTTTCAGTGCAAATTCAGCGGAGACCTGCGTAAGAATATTGATATTATATGGCAATCGAATTTTATCAAATTGTGAAATCCATTTATCAGGTCCCGCCAACAAACCTAAACGTAAACCCGCAAGCCCCATTTTTGAAACTGTGCGCATGACTAATAAATTATCAAACTCACCTAATCTGGGCATAAAACTAGTGCACGCAAAAGGATGATAGGCCTCATCTACTACGACCAAGCCTTCCGCCGCTTTTAATATCTGTACAATTTCATCATCAGCAAATAAATTTCCCGTCGGATTATTAGGATACGCGAGAAAAATTAACGCGGGCTGATACTTTTTAATCGACTCAAGCATTGCAGGCATATTTAAAGAGAAATCCTCACTTAAAGGCACACCAACATAATCCAGACCCGTAAAAGTCGCAATCATGTTATACATAACAAAACCCGGTTCAGGAGCAAGGATTTTTCTGCCCGGTTGTGCGACGGCCATTGCCATAATTTGAATTAACTCATCAGAGCCATTACCTAAGATTATCGCATTGTCACTTGAATTATTCTGAGGCACCCCCATGTACGACTTGAGAACAGCAGAAAGCTTGCTTGCTGAAGGGTCAGGGTAACGATTTATTTCTGTGTGCCTGATCAACTCCAGCCATTCATCCATCAATGCCTCCGGCATATGATAAGGATTTTCCATCGCGTCCAGTTTTATCATATCTCCTGGATCTGGCACATGATAAGCATTTAACGCTTGAATATCTTTACGAATTAAATCTTTTGATTTTGCCATTCTTTTTCTCTATTAAATTCACCTGCAAATAATAGCACAAAAACTCTTTGGCGCAGAGATACAGAGAAGAAGAGATTTTTATTTTTAAAAACTCTGCGATCATATTTGCATACAATTAAAAATAAACTTGAAAAATATTTTTCTATCTCCATCTATTATTTAAGCCAACAAATCGGCAACATATTTTAAAATTTACTGGAGAAAGAAATGAGCCTGACACAACATAACCCCTGGAATCTTTTTGATCAACTTCAACATGAATTAAATCGAACTCATTCGCACAGTCATAAACTTGCTGCCAATGGAGATATTGTAACCAGTGACTGGACTCCTGCCGTTGACATCAAAGAAGAAGATAATCAATTTCTTTTAATTGCAGATATACCAGGTGTTGATCCAGAAAATATCGATATACATATGGAAAACGGAATACTCACCATAAAAGGCGAAAGAAATTCTGAATTAAAAACTGAACATGATGGATTTAAACGAATAGAAAGAAAACACGGTGTTTTTTATCGTCGCTTCACCATGCCTGAAGGCGTTAACCCGGAAGGAATTGATGCAAAAAGTAACAATGGTGTATTAACTGTATCAATTCCAAAGCAGGAAGCAGTTAAACCAAGAAAGATAACTGTGAATTAACAACAAAGATTATTTCTACACACTGAAACAAGCGCATCTGTTTAGGCATAAATAAAAAGGCCCGAATAATTCGGGCCTTTTTATTTGGCTTCGGTTTTAAATATTCCGCAGCGCATGCATTTGTATACAGTTACTAACCTTCCCTGCTTTACATCAAACTGTTTTTCCTGATCAATTTCCCATTTATGAAAATTTCTTTTACACAACATATTTCCTTTATGCTTTTCTGAAGGTTTTGGTTTTTTGAATTTTATTACATCGCCCATTTTAAAACCCTTTTGCCACAGAGACACAGAGACACAGAGATCTCTGTGGCAATGCTTTAATCTTTAATACGATATTCAGCAGAGCGAGCATGCGCAGTTAAACCTTCGCCATGCGCTAATACAGATGCTACTTTAGCCAGTTCAGATGCACCTTCTGCAGAACAATCAATCAAACTGGAACGCTTCTGAAAATCATATACACCCAATGGTGATGAAAAACGCGCTGTCCGTGATGTCGGTAAAACGTGATTTGGGCCGGCACAATAATCACCTAACGCCTCTGCGGTATAACGACCAATAAATATGGCACCCGCATGACGAATTTCTTTTGCTCTCTCTCGAGCATTATCTATGGATAGCTCCAGATGCTCTGGCGCAATATAATTAGCAACCTTAATTGCTTCATCAATATCCTGCACTTCAATTATTACACCTCGCTCGATGAGAGATTTTTTAATAATTTCAGCACGAGGCATTTCTTTAATTAATTTTTCAATGCTGGTTTTAACCTGTTCGATATAATCTGCATCCGGGCAAACCAGAATAGACTGCGCATCTTCATCATGTTCTGCCTGAGAAAACAAATCCATGGCGATCCAGTCTGCATCTGTTTTTCCATCACACACTACACAGATTTCTGATGGTCCGGCAATCATGTCGATACCCGCCGCACCAAACACCATACGCTTAGCTGTTGCGACATAAATATTTCCCGGACCAACAATTTTATCAACCTGCGGAATGGTTTCGGTACCGTAAGCCAGAGCGGCAACAGCCTGTGCTCCACCGATCGCAAATACACGATCAACGCCGGCAATAGCAGCTGCAGCAAAAACCAGATCATTTACCTCACCATCAGGTGTTGGTACGACCATAATTAATTCGGGTACACCGGCAACTTTTGCAGGAATAGCATTCATAAGAACTGACGAAGGATACGCCGCTTTTCCACCAGGCACATAGAGACCGGCTCTATCCATAGGCGTTACCTGCTGACCTAAAAATGTACCGTCATCTTCTGTGTAATCCCAGGATTCAATTTTCTGATGTTCTGCATAGGCACGCACACGGGCTGCGGCTTTTTCAAGCGCTTCACGCTGTGCTGATGGAATTTTTTTAAGTGACTCATCTAATCTGGATTTTGGTATTTCCAGTTCAGACATCCCACCAACTGTCATTCGATCAAACTTGTTAGTGTATTCAACAACTGCAGTATCACCACGTTTTTTAACGTCATTTAAAATGCCATTAACGGTATTAAAAACCTGCTCATCAGATACAGACTCCCATGCTAATGTTTTATCCAGTTGTTGCCAGAAATCAGACTGTGATGACTTTAATTGTGCGATATCAATCATTCCAGACTCACTCATTTGTTCACGGCCTTTTTCATCTGCTCAACCATTTGCTGAATACGATCATGTTTAACTTTTAATGATGCTTTATTAACGATTAATCGGGAACTTACATCCGCTATGTGATCCATCGGTTTTAAGCCGTTAGCCTTAAGTGTATTACCCGTATCGACCACATCAACAATTAAATCAGACAGTCCTACGATTGGACCCAGCTCCATAGATCCATATAGCTTAATGACTTCAACCTGCTGGCCCTGTTCAGCAAAATACTGTCGTGCAACATTCACGAATTTTGTTGCTACTCTTAAACGTCCGCCATGCGGTTTATAATCAACCATGCCCGCTGTCATTAATTTACATTTTGCAATATGCAAATCGACCAGCTCATATAAACCATCACCACCATGCTCCATTAAAACATCTTTACCTGCTACACCTATGTCTGCTGCCCCATACTGCACATATGTTGGAACATCAGTGGCACGGATAATAACCAGTTTCACATCATCCTGATTAGTATCAAGAATTAACTTACGGCTTTTTTCCGGGTCATCTTTAGGTGTAATTCCCGCCGCTTCTAGCAACGGTAATGTTTCTTTAAATATTCTGCCTTTCGACAAGGCGATGGTTATATTTTTACTCATGATTATTACGTAACTTAGTTTTCATTAATCTTAAATTCTAAGTCGTAAGTCATAGGCTGTAAGTTATTAAGTCAAAAGCAACTCCCCGCAGGTGAGTCAACTTTGGACTTATGACTTAAGACTATAAACTTAAGACTATGTTTTACTCCGCAACCCGGTGAATTTCTGCACCAAGATACGATAGTTTTTCTTCAATCAGTTCGTATCCACGATCTATATGATAAATACGTAAAACTTCTGTTTCACCCTGTGCAACTAAACCCGCAAGAATCAAACTTGCAGATGCACGTAGATCGGTTGCCATAATTGGTGCTGCATTTAATTCATCAACACCACGAACAATAGCCGTATTACCTTCAACTTCAATATTTGCACCCATGCGCTGTAATTCCTGCACATGCATAAATCGGTTTTCGAAAATAGTTTCTACAATAGTTCCCGTACCTTCAGCAACCACATTAAGCGCCGTAAACTGTGCCTGCATATCCGTTGGAAAAGCAGGATAGGGAGCAGTTCGAACATTGACTGCTTTAGGACGATTACCCTGCATATCCAGCTCAATCCAGTCTTCACCACATTCTATAACGGCGCCGGCATCACGTAACTTAACCAGTACCGCATCCAGTAAGGTAGGGTCGGTATCTTTTACCTTCACCTTACCGCCGGTTATAGCTGCTGCAACCAGAAATGTTCCTGTTTCAATTCTATCTGGTACCACTTTATAAGTAGTACCCTGCAAGGATTCAACACCTTCAATGGTTAATGTATCCGTACCAGTACCAGAAATTTTAGCACCCATTTTATTTAAAAAGTTTGCCAGATCGGTTACTTCAGGTTCCCGTGCAGCATTTTCCAGAATGGTCGTGCCTTCTGCTAATACCGCTGCCATCATCAAATTTTCTGTGCCGGTAACCGTTACCATATCCATCACAATACGTGCACCTTTCAGGCGATCAGCGCGTGCAATGATATAACCATTTTTAACTTCTATATCAGCCCCCATCTCCTGCATACCCTTAATATGGATATTGACAGGGCGAGAACCAATAGCACAACCACCAGGCAATGAAACCTCTGCATAACCATAACGCGCAAGCAGTGGACCTAGAACCAGTATAGAGGAACGCATGGTGCGTACCAGATCATAGGGCGCAACCTGAGTTGTCATTGTAGAAACATCTACTTCGATACTCATGGTCTCATCCACAGTAACAGAAACCCCCATACTGCCCAGCAGTGCAACGGTTGTTGTTACATCATGTAAATGAGGTACATTTTGCACAATAGATGTACCCTCAGCCAGCAAGGTGGCCGCTAATATTGGCAATACCGCATTTTTTGCGCCGGAGATACGAACCTCTCCGTTTAGGGTGACGCCACCCTTGATTAACAGCTTATTCATTCAATTTTCTAATTTTAAACCTGAGTTCAGGTTGATGTTAACGGCAACTCATGATGGAAGCCATAAGCTTGCGCAATTTTCATGAGTTGTTCAGGGGCGCTATGATACTTGATTTGAAGACCTTTTTGATCAGCCATTTTCATCCATTCGATCAAAAGTGCCAAAGAAGCGCTATTAAAACGGCTAATTTGAGATAAATCGACCTCGATCTGGTCATTTTCAACACAATCGAAGTCAATTTCCGGTTTATTTAACAATCGCGACACCGTATCGAAATTGAGCTGACCGAAGAGTTTAACCTGACTTTTATTCTGTTCGAGTTTAAACATATGGTTTTCAGACCTTAAATTGGGACAAAACCTAGGCTTTATTCTGCTTATCTGAAGATTTAGCCAGTAGTTTGTTAATCAGACCATCAATGCCTACTTTTCGAATATCTGAAGCAAAACTATTGCGGTAATTGGTTACCAGACTAATGCCATCAATTTTAATATCATATACTTTCCAGATATTATTCTTAATACGCAAACTATAGATAATAGGAATATCAGGTCCTGTACCCTGGTTAATCACTGTTTTCACCTTGGTTGTTCGCTTACCCTCTGCAGGCGGACGATAAGGTAGAAATTCAATTTCCTGCCCCGCATACTCTGTTAACGACTTACTGTAGGTACGAATTAACATTGTTTTAAAGGCTTCGGTAAACCGAATCTGCTGCTCATCATTTGCCTTACGCCAGTTTTTACCCAGCGCCAGTTTACTCATGGCACGAAAATCCAGATGCGGCAATATAATGTCATTTACCAGTTTGAATATTTCTTCCGGCCGGGAATCATACTTTTCTTTATTTTGCTCCAGCGCACTAAGCACTTTTTCGGACGTTTGCTTAATCAACTCATCCGGCTGAACATTGCCTGCATAACTGTTAAAAGCAAACGAGCTAACAAATATAGCCAACAATAATTTAGATAGGTTTTTCATCATAATACTTCCCAATATACGGTTTATTCTATTCTTCCTGAGCCTTAGAATAAAGAAACTGACCAATAACCTGCTCAAGCACCAGTGCAGACTGGGTAATATCAATTTCACCACCCTGTACGAGATTCTCTTCATCTCCGCCTGGCTCAAGCCCTACATACTGCTCTCCCAGCAAACCGGCGGTTAAAATACTTGCAGATGTATCAATCGGGAACTGATAACCACCTTGAATTTGCATAGTCACAACAGCTGTAAACTCTTCGTTGTTATAATCAATAGCTGAAACCTTACCCACACGCACACCACCAGCACTAACAGGTGAACGCTCTTTTAAACCACCAATATTGTCAAACTGGGCAATTATTTCATAAGCGTCTTCATCATCACCATAACTCGCCAGATTACTGACCTTAAGTGATAACATCACCATGGCGATGACAGCCAGTACGACAAAGCCACCAACCAGAATTTCTATATTTCGAGTATTCATTATTTAATTATTCCTGTCTCGATTGTATTTTTTATACACTAAACATCAGCGCTGTTAGTATAAAATCCAGCCCTAACACCGCTAAAGAACCATGCACTACCGTACGGGTCGTTGCCTGCCCCAGACCTTCCGAGGTAGGCATACAGTCAAAACCTTCAAAAACCGCTATCCATACCACAACAAAACCAAATACCAGACTTTTAATCATGCCGTTTATTACATCGGTATAAAAATCCACATTATTCTGCATCTGCGACCAGAAAACACCTTCATAAATTCCCAGCATTTCAGTAGCTACAAAAAAACCACCTAAAATAGCGATAGCCATAAATATACTGGTCAATAAAGGCACCGCTATCACACCCGCAAGAAAACGCGGTCCGATAATATATTTCATCGGATTAACGGCCATCATTTCCATTCCGGAGAGTTGCTCGGTACTTTTCATTAAACCAATTTCGGCGGTTAATGCTGAGCCTGCTCGACCCGCAAATAGCAAACCTGTAAATACCGGGCCAAGTTCGCGCAAAATACTCAAAGAAACCATCAAACTAATCGAGTCTTCCGCACCAAAATCCACCAGTACAATATAGGCCTGCAAGGCCAGCACCATACCAACAAACAAACCTGCCACCAGAATAATTAACAGGGTTTGCACACCCACATAATATAACTGGCGAATTAATAATTTAGGCCGTTGAATCATATAGGGCAAACTTAACAGAACCTGCCACAGGAACAGGGTAGCTCTACCTACCCGGCTGAACCGGCTTAGTGTTTTGTAACCAACTTTCTGTAACATGTCACCAATCATGATTTAACACTCTTTACGCTTTCCATTAAATCATCCATTAATGTATTGGCAGCATAATGAAAAGGTACAGGCCCATCCGCGTCCCCATCGAGAAACTGCTTCACCCAGGCAGAGCTTGAATGTGCAAGTTCATCAGGGGTGCCGCTTTGCACAACTTTTCCATCTGAAATCACATAAATATAATCAGAAATGCTGGCTGTCTCATTAACGTCATGGGACACCACCACCGAGGTCATTCCCAGCGCATGATTCATATCATGGATCAGTTTTACCAACACTCCCATAGATATTGGATCCTGGCCAGTAAAGGGCTCATCAAACAGAATCATCTGCGGATCAAGCGCAATCGCACGCGCCAGAGCAACACGGCGAGCCATGCCACCTGACAGTTCAGCGGGCATCAGGTGCCGTGCTCCGCGTAAACCTACTGCTTCAAGCTTAAGTAATATTAAATGATGGATAGCTGCTTCAGGTAATGACGTATGCTCACGCAGAGGAAAAGCGACATTGTCGTATACAGACAGATCGGTTAACAGGGCACCACTTTGGAATAACATACCCATGGTACGTCGGCGTAATTCATACAATGCCGACTGACTTAACTCGTGTACGTTTTCACCATCTACAAAAACAGTGCCCGAATCGGGTTTAAGCTGCCCCCCTATTAACTTCAACAGAGTTGTTTTACCCGTGCCACTTGGGCCCATTATCGCCGTGACTTTACCTCGCACAATATCCATATCAATATTATCGAAGATTTTTTTACTGCCGCGTGAAAAACTTAAACCACGAATTTTAACTATAATATCTGATGAGTCGACGGAGATAACTTAGGTTCCTTAAACAGTATGATCTGGAATAATGCCCGTACTATATACAAGTCTGAATCACTATCAAAGAAGTCAGACGATAATTCTATGACCAGGTTCACGCTTAGTGATTCAATTATTCTACAATTGATATGTTACAAACCCATCAATTGAACCAGTGACTGAAATTCTGATAGCTGTTTAATACCTGGATTTTCATCAGTTAAAAACACGACTTTACTATCTGCTTCCTGTAACCAGCCCTTCCACTCTCGTAAACTTTTACTTTCAAAATGAATTAAATCAACCTGGTCGTTTCCTTCAGGCTGAACAAAACCGGCAAACATGTCTCCCAGATATATATTAACCAATGAGACAACACTGCCATCCTCCTCATCCGCCCGGGATGTTAAAAAGTAGAATCTGAAACCCTCAGGCACATCATCGGCCCATTGCTCAAAATCAGCCTCTTTACTGCGCCACTTACTCTCTGGCACCAGAACAGCAGAATACTCATTTGCGTAATACGTTAAACGCCAGTCGACAGGTAAGTCATCCGGATAAAAACTTCCCTGCCAATGAGCATGATCCCAGTCACATGCCCCCACTCTTATTGTTTTATCGTGTATCATTGCGCTCTTTTATAAAATAACTGAATATATCTGTGTCTATTCTAATTGATTTTACCGCTATTCTCGCGGGCTTTGCCCTGCTTATCTGGAGTGCCGACCTTTTCGTCACTGGCGCATCGGCCACTGCACGTAATCTGGGAGTTTCACCTCTGATTATAGGCCTGACCATCGTCGGCTTCGGCACATCGGCTCCTGAAATGCTGGTGGCCAGTATTGCAGCCTATGGTGGCAACCCGGGACTAGCGATAGGTAATGCAATCGGCTCCAATATCACTAATATAGCACTGGTTCTGGGCGCTACCGCAGTTATCGTACCGTTAACCGTGCACTCAAGCATACTTAAACGAGAATACCCTCTACTAATTGCTGCCACCTTATTAGCGGTTGTTTTAATGGCTACTGATAATGCATTAAGCACAATAGACGGTATTTTAATGATGCTGTTACTGTTTGTACTCATGACCTGGGTTGTTTATCAGGCATTAGAACAGAGAAAATGTGTTGCTGGAAATGAGTGTGATGTAGATCCTTTAAGCTCAGAATTTGATCAGGAAATTCCTGATGATATGCCCATGGGCAAGGCGATCTGGTTACTATTAAGCGGTATTGTGCTACTGCTTATCAGCTCCAAGATGCTGGTATGGGGAGCGATTAACGTCGCAACCGCATTTGGCGTGAGTGACTTAATTATAGGCCTGACTATTGTAGCTATTGGCACTAGCTTGCCTGAACTGGCAGCTTCAATTATGAGCGCCCGTAAAGGTGAACACGATATTGCTCTGGGCAATGTAATTGGATCAAATATGTTCAATACATTGGGTGTACTCGGCCTGGCAGCAATCATAAACCCATCAGAGCTTGCAGATGGTGTTTTAACTCGCGACCTGCCCTTAATGGTGACCCTGACCGTAATTATGTTTATTATGGCATTTGGGCGACGAAGTAGTGCGGGGGAAATCACCCGGGTAGAAGGCTCTATTTTACTTGCTATATTTATTACCTATGAAGTCGTTTTATACTTTAGTGCCACAGCATAAAAATCTTGAGGGAGCCTGTAAAATTGGATCTGGACAAAATACAATCTAAACAAATTCATCCTGAACAAATCAAAAAACTGGGTTTGGCTGTCATTGATACCGAGTTATCAGCCGTCGATGCACTCAGAGCTCAAATTGATGATAATTTTGTCAGTGCCTGTAAGTTAATGCTGGGCTGCGAAGGACGAGTTGTTGTCATCGGCATGGGCAAATCTGGGCATATCGGTAATAAAATCGCAGCGACAATGGCAAGCACCGGCACTCCGGCTTTTTTTGTTCATCCAGGAGAAGCCAGTCACGGTGATCTGGGCATGATCACCCCGAAAGACGTTGTCATTGCCCTTTCAAATTCAGGTGAAACCGGTGAAATACTCACCATTATCCCGATTCTCAAACGTTTATCTGTCCCTATGATCAGCATTACCGGTAACCGCTCATCTACCCTGTCTACAGAAGCAGATATTAATTTACATGCGGGGGTAGAGAAGGAAGCCTGCCCACTGGGGCTTGCTCCCACATCAAGCACAACCGTTGCACTGGTTCTAGGTGATGCTTTAGCCGTCGCCCTGTTAGATGCCCGTGGATTTACTGAAGAAGATTTTGCCCTGTCACACCCCGGTGGAAGCCTGGGTAGACGTTTACTGCTTCATGTAAAAGATATTATGCACACCGGTGAGCAAATACCTCAGGTACATGAAAATGACACTTTACGTGATGCCCTGTTAGTCATGACTGAAAAAGGTCTGGGCATGACCGGAATTGTAGATGATAATCAAAAAGTATTAGGCATTTACACTGATGGTGATTTGCGTCGCACACTGGATAAAAATTTCGATGTGCATAAAGCCATTATAAAAGATGTGATGACCGCAAACTGCAAAACTACGCGGGAGCACCTTCTGGCAGCTGAAGCATTAACTGAAATGCAGCAAAACAAAATAAATGCCATGTTAGTTGTTGATGAAAACGATAAATTAATTGGTGCACTGAATATGCATGATTTATTGCGTGCAGGTGTCGTGTAAAAAAATATTAATTAGCATCATAAACCAGTCGCGACCTGAAGGTCGCTCCTACAGTTATAATATATAGAATACGACTGGGGTAACAGGAAAATAAACAATGCAAGATATTTTAGAAAAAGCTAAAAAAATTAAACTGGTTATTTTTGATATTGATGGTGTACTGACAAGCGGTGCCCTTTTTATTGGCGATGACGGGCAGGAATATAAAGCATTTAACTCAAAAGATGGTCACGGTCTGCGTATGTTACAGGACGGTGGAGTAGAAGTTGCCATTATCACCGGCCGATCATCTAATGTAGTTGAACATCGTGCAAAAGATCTGGGTATTACCCGTATTTACCAGGGAAAACGTCAGAAACTTCCAGCCTACGAAGAGTTAATAAAAGAAATGGGCGTGAGCCATGAAGAAGTTGCTTACGTTGGTGATGATGTGGTTGATTTACCCGTCATGAGTAAAGTAGGTCTGGCCATTTGCGTTCAGGACGGTCACTCATTTGTAAAACAGCATTCCCACTGGATTACGGAAAGTAACGGGGGCTGTGGTGCTGGCCGTGACGTTTGTGAAATGATTCTGGATGCTCAGGGCAAGCTTCATGACATGTTGCAGTCTTATATAAGCGTCTGATATTTTAAAGAGTTATGCGAACCTATATTACGCTAGCGATATTTATTCTTATTGCCATTGGAAGTTTCTGGTTTTTACAGGATCTGACTAAAGAGCCGATTACAGAAAAAAAACCGGACTCTCAGTTTCCTGATTACTTTATGGAAAATTTCTCTGTAACCAATATGAACGCTCAGGGTCAACCTGAGTACATACTTAAAGCAAAAAAAATGCTGCATTTCTCCGATGATGACAGAGCTGAGCTTGAGCAGCCTTTTATAAATTTCCTTCAGACGAATACTAATATCACTCTTCAGTCATCCCGAGCCGTTTTCCTTGAAAAGGAAAATATTATACACCTGCACGATAAGGTCATTATTCACCGTGCGGCATCAAAAAATCAAAGTGAACTTTCTATCTATACTGACTATCTTAAAATAGACACTCAATCACATATAGCAGAAACAAATTTAGCCGCGAAGCTAAAAACACCAGAGGTCGAGCTAAATACTATCGGGCTGGTACTGGATAATAAACAGGGTACGGTCAAATTAAAATCACAGGTCAGAGGAATTTATGAAGCAACTAACTAAATTAAACCTGAAATTGATTTTTCTGTTTTTACTGTCTTTTAGCTTTAATTCCCTGGCAAAATCAACAGACAAAGATGCGCCATTACATATTGAAGCAGATCAACTTGAAATGCGAGAAAAGGACAATATAAGCATTTATAAAGGCCATGTGAAAATTTCCAAAGGCAGTATGAAAATTACCGGTGATGAAATTATTATAAAGAATAAAGACGGCAGTCTTCATAAAATACATATCATGGGAAAACCAGCCACTTTTTATCAGTTAAATGATCTGAATGAAGTTATCAGTGCTGAAGGCCATTTAATGGACTATAAAGCAAAAACAGGCATACTTGAACTGAAAGAAAAAGCACTACTGGTAAAAAATAAAAATCGATTTAGTAGTGAACATATTATTTATAATACTCTTAAAGATATTGTAAAAGCAGGTAATCACAAGACATCTACCGAAGAAGAAACACCCAGAGTAAAAATAACCATTTATCCCGAAACCAAAAACAATAAATAATCTAAATATATGAATATTCTTCGCGCCGAAAACATGGTTAAACGCTTTAATAAACGCACAGTGGTTAACAATGTTTCGATACATGTACAAAGTGGTGAAGTTGTTGGCCTGTTAGGCCCAAACGGAGCGGGCAAAACCACCAGCTTTTATATGATGGTGGGATTAATTCCCGTGAACGAAGGGCACATCACCCTTAACCAGCATGACATTACCCTTCTACCTATGCATAATCGAGCCAAACTGGGCATCGGTTATTTGCCTCAGGAAGCCTCTGTATTTCGCAAGCTAACCGTCGCTGAAAATATTCTATCCATTTTACAAATACGCCCCGAACTTAATAATGAACAACGCGATTTACTTCTACAAAATCTATTAGATGAGTTACAGATAGATCACATCCGTGACAATACGGGCATTAGCCTGTCCGGTGGTGAACGCCGTCGTGTTGAAATCGCCCGTGCCCTGGCAACTGAACCCGAGTTCATCCTGCTCGATGAACCTTTCGCCGGTGTTGACCCGATTTCTGTACTGGAAATTCAGCGCATCATTAAACAGCTCACTGAAAAAAATATAGGTGTTCTCATTACCGACCATAATGTTCGTGAAACACTGGGCATATGTGAGCGAGCTTATATTTTAAGTTCTGGCGAGGTTATAGCAGAGGGCAGCCCGCAAGTTGTATTAGAAGACCAACAGGTAAAAGATGTTTATCTGGGTCAAAATTTTAGTCTATAAACACCTCAGTATTGTTTCAGATCAAAACAAAAAAAGAAGAATTTGCAAGTATAAAACTACATATTTAGACAATAGTAACAGGCTATATTGTGATGTATTCAATAGTAACAAGATTGTACTGAATATTTAAAATATGTTGCTATACTGTTTATAACACCTTCATAAAAAAACATAATGGCACAACTTCTGCATAACGTGCAAAATTGAAGTACACTGTAGGAAAACACTAAGAAGTTTTAATCTAAAAGAATGAAGCAATCCCTACAATTACGCATTGGCCAATCACTGACCATGACTCCCCAGCTGCAACAGGCTATCCGTCTGTTGCAATTGTCGACGCTGGAACTACAGACTGAAATTCAGGAAGTGCTGGAATCCAACCCGATGCTGGAGGTTGAAGAAGACCATACAACATCCGATCCGCTTGAAGACAACAAACAAAAAACCGACGATAATAACGACAATCAACAGGATAGTACTGAAGGACTGGAAACCACTGACCTGCAAAACGATGCTGCTGCTCAGGATGTAGACCTTAACACTCAGGAAATGCCTGACGAACTGCCGGTAGATTCACAATGGGATGATGTTTATGAACCCGCAATGTCTACCAGTGCTACCCCATCAGGTGATGATGACAAAGCGCGTGAATTCCTCGAAAACCAGTCTAGCAGTGATGGTCGATTAGTTGATCACTTACTGGATCAGTTACTGGTCACTAATATGAGTGATGTAGATAGAACCATCGCACTGGCAATTATTGATGGTATTGATGAAGACGGTTATTTACAGGAATCAGCAGAAGAAATACATTCGGGCCTGGTTAATGACCTTGAAATAGAGCTCGATGAAGTTGAAGCTGTTTTACATTTAATTCAACATTTCGACCCTGTTGGTGTAGCCGCACGCGACTTAAAAGAGTGCCTGTTATTACAGATGGAGCGATTTAGTACAGAAGACTACCCTGTACTGAAAAAAGCCCGACAAATTATAAAAGATCATCTGGATCTGCTTGGTAATCACGACTATGCCAAGCTCAAGCGCTACAATCGTATTACAGATGATGAATTAGCTGATATTATTCGTTTTATCCAGTCGTTGAACCCGAAGCCTGGCGGTAATATAAGCAGGTCTTCTACACAATATGTGGTACCCGATGTATTTGTCACTAAATCAAACGGCCGATGGAATGTCAGGTTAAACGGTGAAACAGCACCTAAACTGAGAATTAATCCAACCTATGCATCTTATATACAACGCGGCAAACAGAGTGATGATAATACCTTCATGAAAAATAACATGCAGGAAGCCCGCTGGTTTATAAAAAGCTTACAAAGCCGTAACGAAACATTAATGCGTGTAGCAACATCAATAGTTGAACATCAACGCACTTTCCTCGATTATGGTGAGGAAGGTATGAAACCGCTGGTATTACGTGAGATCGCAGAAGAACTTGAACTGCATGAATCCACTATCTCCAGAGTAACAACTCAAAAATATATGCATACACCCAAGGGTGTATTTGAATTCAAATACTTCTTTTCCAGCCATGTGGGTACATCAGATGGCGGGGAATGCTCAGCTACGGCCATACGAGCCATGATCAAAAAGCTGGTAGAAGGTGAAGAACCCCGAAAACCATTAAGTGACAATAAAATTGCCAATTTACTGGTTGATCAGGGAATTAATGTGGCGCGTAGAACCGTGGCTAAGTACCGTGAAGCTATGATGATACCACCCTCAAATGAACGTAAACGCCTAGCTTAGGCACTGCACTAAGGAGTCCTTATGCAACTCAATTTAACTGGACACCACATAGAGATAACCGATTCACTTCGCAACTATGTAGATGAAAAGATGGAACGCATTGAGCGTCATTTCGACAAGGTCACTAATACCCACGTGATTCTGACAGTTGAAAATGTACGCCATAAAGCGGAAGCCACCGTTAATATGCGCGGCAATAATATCTTTGCTGAAAGCACTGAAGATAATATGTATGCAGCCATTGACAGTCTGACGGATAAGCTTGACCGGCAAGTTAAAAAACACAAAGAAAAAATAACCGACCATCATCAGAAAGAAAGTATTCCACTGGTGGATACGGAAGAAGAATAACGATGGAGATCAGCCAGCTAATTACACCTGAACGAGTTCAATGCCTTGGTGGTATTAAGAGCAAGAAACGTGCGCTTGAATCACTCAGTCAGCTGCTTGCTTCAGGTGTCATTGGCGTTGATCCAACCGATATTTTTCATCAACTTATTGAACGAGAACGCCTGGGTTCAACCGGTCTTGGTCATGGTGTAGCACTACCCCATGGGCGATTCTCTCCATCACAGGATGATTCAGATGATGCTCAGTTTGATCTGGGTATGACTCCTAAGATGACCCTGGGCTGTTTTATTAAACTGGATCAGGGCGTAGATTTTGACAGCCCGGATGCAAAACCCGCAGATTTACTATTTGGTCTGCTGGTTCCTGAACACTGCACAGATGAACATTTACAGGTTCTGGCTGCACTAGCGCAAATGTTCAGTGATACAGAATTTTGTGAGCAACTACGAAACACTAAGACCAATGAAGAGTTATACACAATGCTCTCTAGCTGGAAGCAATCTCATCAGGAAGCATCCTGATTACAGGGTAATCCAGCATGCTTGAACAGATAACGCCCCTGGATTTATTCCATTACCTACAGAAAAACATCGATATAAAGTGGCTAGCAGGTAAAGCCCACTCTACACGAGCGATTAAAAAATCTTTACACCTTAACCAGCAATCAACGCTGGTTGGGCACCTGAACTTAATTCATCCCAACAGAATTCAGGTAATTGGCAAAAAAGAATGGCACTACCTTAACAAACTCAAACAACAGTCAAACCGTTCATTAAGTGAAATTTTTTCACGGCGCACTGCTGCTATTGTTTTCACTAACGGGCAAACCGTGCCTGATGAAATGATCCAGCTTGCAGATGAAAAAATGACCCCCCTGTTTCAAAGTGATCTGTACAGTGGGGATTTTATAGATTCTATTCGTTTTTATCTATCGGATCTGCTTGCTGAAAAAATCACATTACATGGTGTCTTTATGGAGGTAATGGGTAGCGGTGTATTAATTACCGGTGAAAGCAGCATTGGAAAAAGCGAACTGGCTCTGGAGTTAATTACCCGTGGGCACCGTTTAATCGCTGATGATGCTCCCATATTCACTCGAATCGGTCCAAACTTACTCGATGGTAGCTGCCCTGAAGTGCTGAAAAATTTTATGGAAGTTAGGGGTCTGGGAGTATTGGACATTCGCGCCATGTACGGCGAAAATGCCATTAAACCAAATAAACATCTTAGACTTATTATTCATCTGGAGCGAATGACACCAGAAAACCAGCAACAACTGGACAGGCTTTACGGTTCCCGATCTATTAAAACAATACTTGAAGTGCCCGTTACTGAAATTAAACTACCGGTTGCCTCCGGTCGAAATCTGGCGGTTATGGTTGAAGCAGCCGTACGCAACCATATATTGATAGAGAACGGGCATAATGCCAGTGATGAATTTATACTAAGACAACAACAACATATGAATAACAGCAATTAATAATCATACAACTTAAAAACGAACATAAAAAAATCAATAAAATATGAAATTAATAATCATTAGCGGCCTCTCGGGTTCGGGTAAAACAGTCGCCTTGCACACGCTGGAGGACGAGGGTTTTTATTGTGTCGACAATTTCCCATTAGGTCTTTTAAACGACTTTACAGACCATATAAATAATCAGCAAATACAAATTTATCAGGAAGTGGCCGTTGGTATAGATGCACGTAGTGGCGCTAATGATTTAAAGCGATTCAATCAAATCATTAAAGCCATAAAAAATAAAAAAATTGAAGTTGAAGTAATTTATTTTCAGGCAGAAATTAATGAACTAATAAAACGCTTTAGCGACACTCGTCGTCGTCACCCTTTAACTCGAAAAGGCATTCCATTAGCAGAAGCCATTGATATAGAGCGCAACCTGTTATTGCCGATTTCACAGGATGCAGACCTTTGTCTGGACACTACACACACCAATGTTCACCAGCTCAGAGCTATTGTAAAAGACAGAGTCGTTTCCAGAAAGAACCAGGAACTATCAATCCTTTTCCAGTCATTTGGTTTCAAACATAACACACCAACTGATTCTGATTTTGTATTTGATGTTCGCTGTCTACCAAATCCTCACTGGGAACCAGCACTGCGCCAACTTACCGGACAGGACCCGGAAGTTCAGGAGTTTTTCAGAAGCCAGGATGATGTTGCTGACATGTTTAATCACATCAGAAATTTTATGGAATACTGGATACCAAAATTTGCAGAACAAAGCCGTTATTACCTGACCGTTTCAATAGGCTGCACCGGTGGTCAGCATCGTTCTGTCTATATTACAGAACAGCTAAACCATTATTTTCGTGATAAATTTACTAATGTTTCACTACGCCATCGTGAGATGGAATAATAAAATTCAGCTAAACTCATGACCATTAATTTTAAATACAGAATAAGAATATGAGTGTCGGACTACTACTTATTACACATAAAAACATTGCTTCAAGCTTGCTAGAAACAGCCAGACAAATGTTAGACACATGTCCGTTAGCAACCCGTGCGCTCGAAGTGCCACTTGATTACCCTGTTGCAGATATTTTATCCCAGGCAAAAGAACATATAGGCACACTGGACACAGGCAATGGCGTATTAATTTTGACAGACATTTATGGATCAACACCAGCCAACATAGGCAAACAACTATGCGAGGATTTTAATTGCACACTTGTTGCGGGTATTAATTTACCCATGCTTGTTCGCATATTAAATTACCCTCAACTGAACATGACAAGCATGGCACTAAAAGCGGTAAGTGGTGGACACGACGGTATCTTGTTATGTGAGTGTCAGGATGAAACAAAATAATATGGGACAGATAAATCAGGATATTGAAATCATAAATAAACTGGGCATGCATGCTCGAGCAGCAGCAAAATTTGTCAGTATTGCTTCGGGGTTTTCCAGCCATGTTGATGTAGAGAAAAACGGCCAGCGAATTAATGGAAAAAGCATTATGGGTGTCATGATGTTAGCCGCGGGGAAAGGTAGTTTTATCACCTTACATATTGATGGTGATGATTCAGAGGCATGCGTCAGTGCACTTTCTAATTTAATTAATAATCGTTTTGATGAGGACGAGTAAATAATGTCTTCTAAACTTCAGGGAATAGGTGTTTCCAAAGGCATATGCATAGGCCCTGCTTATGTATATTACCGTGAATTGCCCGAAGTTTTAGAATACTCCATTTCAAAGTATTCAGCTGATGATGAAATAAAACGCTTTGAAGATGCACGAATAGAAGCACAGCAACAATTAAATAATATTAAAAACAATATCGCCAGTGATACGCCTCACGATATAACTCTATTTATTGATACACACTTACTGATGCTTGATGATCCTGTTTTATATGAGGATACGGTCAGTCATATTCGTGCTCGTTTATGCAATGCTGAATGGGCTTTACAGGTTCAGGTTGAACGAATAGTGAAAGTATTCGATGACATGGACGATCCATATTTAAAAACACGTAAAGACGATATCATTCATGTAACCGAACGCATTCAACGCTGCCTGATGAATGAACCGGAGTTTAATCACGCTGAAGACAAACTGGATTCGGATAAACTGGGTGATCATTTAAAAGATCGAATTATTGTTGCTGATGATCTAACACCAGCCGATACATTATTAATGCAACATCAGAAAATTGCCGGATTCATAACTGAATACGGTGGTCCATTATCACACACTGCAATACTTGCGCGTAACCTGGGTATACCCGCCATTGTTGGTGTTCATGATGCAAAACACCTGATTCAGGCAAATGAATTAATTGTACTCGACGGAAATACCGGCACGATTCATATCAATCCGGCGAAAAAAGAATTAACGCATTTTAGAAGCCTGATGCGCGATGAACGTCAACGACGCAAACTTTTATTCGATTTAAAAAACAAACCTGCAAAAACAAAAGATGGTTTTAAAATAAATCTACATGGCAATATTGATCGTCCAGCAGATGTACGTGCTTTACGTCAGTATGACCACACAGGTGTAGGTTTATATCGAACCGAAATGCTCTTTATTGAACATAACCAGCTCCCCAGCGAAGAGGAACAATTTGAAACCTACCGTCGTGCACTTCGCTCATTAAAGGGGCATCCCCTTACTATTCGCACAACCGATTTAGGTGCAGATAAAGAGCTTGCCAATACCACCCAACATGGCCCACTGGTACATAACCCTGCTTTAGGGTTACGTGCAATCAGGCGATGCCTGAAAGATCCATCAATGTTTTTACCGCAAATAAAAGCTATATTACGCACTGCCGGATATGGCCCGACTCATATGATGATACCAATGATAAGTTGTGTATCAGAACTGGAACAGGCGCTTGAACTTATTGAGCAGGCAAAGTCAGAATTAAAATCCCGCCGTGTTAGGTTTGATCCTGAAATTAAAATTGGTGCCATGATTGAAGTTCCATCAGCAGCACTGGTTGCAGATAGCCTTGCCAGTAAACTTGATTTTCTATCTATAGGCACCAATGATTTAATTCAATACACGCTCGCTTTTGACCGGATTGATGATGAAGTTAGTTACCTGTACAACCCATTACATCCTGCAGTATTAAAATTAATACAAATGACACTCAATGCAGGCGAGGCACAGGGTATTCGAGTTTCAATGTGCGGAGAAATGGCTTCAGACACATTGTATACACGTTTATTACTGGGCATGGGGCTGCAATGCTTTAGTGTACAGGCTAACAGTTTACTGGATGTTAAACACATTATTAACCACAGTGAAATAACCCATCTACGCCCACTTACAGAAAAAATTATGAGTCTGTCTGATCCACGCGAAATTAAACTCGCAGTTGATGAATTAAATCAACAATTCTCGTAAAAAGATAATCATAAGTTTTAAGCTATTAGTCTTGAGTCAAAAGCGGGCTCTCCTGCGAGGAACACCTTTTACTTATGACTTAGCACTTCCAACTTTAAACTACACTTAACATCAATACTTCGTTAAACTCCAAACAATAATTAAACCATGCACCGGGCTGAGAAAACATGGTAGACAGTACTGACATCACAGAAAAAACTGAACAACAGTTACAGGCTTTATCAGAAGCACTGGAGTCTGGCACTCTGCATCACGCAAAAGGTATGCTTAATGCCCTGCATCCTGCCGAAATTGCTCACCTTTTAGAATCTTTACCTTCCCACGAACGACTCGTCATCTGGCCACTTGTTTCCAAAGACCTGGAAGCCGAGGTACTCATTAATCTGGGTGATGAAATTCGTCACGGTTTAATCAAGGACATGTCACCCGAGCAGCTCGTAGAAGTTGCTGAAGATCTGGAAGTTGATGACTCTGCCGACTTTGTGCAATCACTGCCCGACTCTGTAATTGATCAGGTTTTACACTCACTGGATAGTCAGCACCGCAAAATGCTTGAATCTGTACTTTCTTTCCCGGAAGACAGCGCCGGCGGCATGATGAATACCGACACCATTACGGTGCGACCTGAAGTCACCCTGGATGTGGTATTACGCTATTTACGCCTACTGGGTGATATCCCGAAACCAACTGATCATCTTATCGTTGTTGACAGAGATAACCGCTATCTGGGTATCCTTGCATTATCAGAGTTACTCATTAATGAACCTGAAAATACAGTCGAAGATATTATGGATGATCAGGTTACTGCCATCCCGTCTGACATGGAGGACAACGATGTCGCCATGGTTTTCGAAGATCTGGATCTGATTTCAGCACCGGTCGTGGACGGCAACAATATGCTGCTCGGTCGAATCACAGTTGATGACGTAGTTGACGTTATTCGTGAAGAAGCCGATCACTCCGTATTAAGTATGGCCGGTTTGAATGATGAAGAAGACCTGTTTTCACCCGTATTACCTAGCTCACGTCGACGAGCTATCTGGTTAGGCATTAATTTAATTACTGCTTTTATGGCATCCTGGGTAGTCAGCAACTTTGAAACCACGCTTGAAAGAGTCGTCACCGTCGCCATTTTAATGAATGTAGTGGCCAGTATGGGCGGTATAGCTGGTAGTCAGACGATTACTCTTGTTATACGCAGTATGGCGTTAGGCCAGTTTGCTAGAAATAATCGCTGGTGGGTTTTCAATAAAGAAGTAATGGTAGGGCTCTTTAACGGTCTAATATGGGCCGTGGTTGTCGCACTTATCGCTACTTTCTGGTTTGATGACTACTCTGTTGGTCTGGTCATCGCTGCAGCACTGATCATAAATCTTATTTTTGCAGCTGCATCCGGAGTCGCCATCCCTATCATTCTGAAAAAATTGCACATCGACCCGGCGATCGCAGGCAGCGTTATATTAACCACCATTACAGATATTGTAGGTTTACTGGCCTTTCTTGGGCTAGCGACCATATTCCTGCTATAAGATACCTGCATTCTCAGTCTATAATCACCGATCTGGCTGGAAGATGGGGAATAATGTAATTCCTTTATGAAATATCACGTCAATTTCGCTATAATTTGCACCTTTATAAATTTAAGCAAACTCACATCATATGAAATTTATCGAAACCCGCGGCAATGACGGACAGCGTCCAAGCCATATTAATTTTTCTGAAGCCATTCTAGGTCCTATATCTTCATTTGGCGGTATTTATTCACCCGAATCTTTGCCCGATCTAGGTGAAGATTTTTTACAGAATCATCTGGATAAAGACTACAAAACACTGGCTCGTGATTTACTCGCAGCATTTGAAATAGACATAGATCAGGATGTAATTGAAAAAGCGCTGAGCCTGTATGACGAGTTTGATGACAACAATAACCCGGTACCGGTTAATAAAGTCTATGACGACCTGTATGTAAGCGAGTTATACCACGGCCCTACCCGTGCATTTAAAGACATGGCATTACAACCTTTCGGCCTGGTTTTATCAGCACTTGCTCAGAAACGTAATGAAAATTACCTGATACTTGCAGCGACATCTGGCGACACCGGACCAGCAGCATTAGAAACATTTAAAAACCGTGAAAATGTGCAAGTTGCCTGCCTGTATCCTGAAGGCGGCACATCTGATGTACAGCGACTACAAATGGTAACAGAAGATGCGAAGAACCTTAAAGTAATCGGTATTCACGGTGATTTCGATGATGCCCAAAAAGCACTAAAACAACTTTTAGGCTCCGACACTTTCAAACAGAAATTACAGGAAAAAAACATATTTTTGTCAGCGGCTAACTCGGTAAACTTTGGCCGAATTATATTCCAGACTATTTACCATATTCATTCATATCTTGAACTGGTTCGCCAGAAAGCCATTACTTTAGGTGAAAAGGTATATTTAAATGTGCCAAGTGGTAACTTTGGAAATGCACTGGGTGGCTACTATGCAATACAAATGGGTTTACCAGTTGAGAAAATATTAATTGCATCTAACAACAATAATATTTTAACTCAACTAATTAAAACCGGTTCATACGACTTACGTAATAAATCAGTTATTGCAACTACCTCTCCTGCTATGGACATTTTAAAATCATCAAATATCGAACGTATATTATTTGATTTATTTGGTGAATCAAGAACCAGAGAACTGATGTTACAGCTGGACAAGGAAAACCACTATCAGCTCACTGATGAAGAGCTGTCAGAAATACAGAAAATTTTTGTTGCTGATTACTGTAATGATGACGAAGGGAAGAAATACATTAAAGATGCTTTTGCAAAAGGTTATTTAATGGACCCACACACAGCCACCTGTTTTAAAGCATATGAAACATGCAGAGATAAACCACTAAAAACCATTGTTTATTCAACTGCAGAGTGGACCAAGTTCTCACCAGTCATTGCTAATGCATTAACAGGTGAAGTTGATACCCATGACCTTGACGCATTAAAGTCTATCGCTAAAGAAGCCTCTATTGAGATACCTGGCGTTATCAGTGATTTATTTGAAAAAGAAATTGCGCAAAAAACAGTTATTGATAAGGAAAATATAGAAGCTGAAATACTGTCATTTCTCTAATAGTTCAGGAGCTAGTTGTATAAGCATTTATAATTAGCTCCTGAAATATCACTTCAGAATCGAAATACTTTTTTATTATCTTTTACAGTTCGGTATTGCTTTGATTAATTCACTGACAGCTCAGGTAAAACGAATACCTTATATCTGGTAGTAAGTGCTTTTAAAAATTCAACTAAATCCTCTTTTTCTTGCTGAGACAATGCAAGTGGTAACATATTAGGATCCAGCCCCTCCTTTACATCTCCACCACGATTATAATGTTCCACCACATCCATCAGGGTACTAGCCGAACCATCATGAAAATAAGGCGCTGACAACTCTATATCTCTTAATGTTGGTGTTTTAAATGCTGACTTTAACACTTTTACTTTACGTATTGCATAGCGCCCTAAATCATTACCTTCAGCATTACTTTTCAGTCCAATATTATGAAATCCATCATCGACAAAGTTAGGTGCAGAATGACAAATTTCACAGTTCCCCTTAGCCGGATCAATAAATAATTTAAAGCCTCTGATCTGTTGCCGTGACATCGCATTTCCATCACCTCGAATCCATTGATCAAAAGGTGAATCATTACTCACTACTGTTCTTTCAAATGAAGCTAGTGCTTTTGCTATTGTTTCTCGAGTTATGTTTTCATCAGGGTATGCTTTTTTAAAAGCATCACGATAGTTTGAATCGTTTTTTAAATAATCAATTGCTACTAAAAAATCAGTATGCATCTCAGCATGAGAATCAAGGGGTGCCAGAGCCTGATTTTCTAAACTTTTTATTCTACCATCCCACATTTGTAAATAATTATAAGCCGCATTCGTAATCACAGGTGAAGAACGTTTAAGAACTACCCCGTTAATACCAACACTTTTAGATAAGCCATCAGACCAGCCAAGTTCAGGATTATGACAACTTGCACATGAAATCGTTAAATCACGACTTAAATGTTTATCAAAAAATAACATCTTACCTAACGAGGCGCGCGCTTTATTCCATTTATTATTTTCTGGTGCTATGGGTGGCTTCTTAATCAACCACTTCTGAAAATACAAGTTATTATTAGATTTTGATATAACACTTTCAAAAGAACTAGATTGTCGTATCTCTTTTAAATATAAAATAAGCGATGAAACCTGTGCCGCACCGAACTCATTACCCCAGGGCGGCATATATGAGGAACGAATAATTTTTTCACCACCTTTAACAATTATTTCTCTCATATATTGATCAGAAGCAGAGCTTAGTATTAAATTAGTCGGCGAGGGGTGTTTCATGTTACCTGCAATTCGGCCATTGCCATCTGCGTTTTCACCATGACAAAGAGCACAATATTCCTGATAATACTGCTTACCACAAACAACATTTACTGACAGCTCAAAGCATTCTGAAGCAATAGAAGTAGTACTTGTTATAACAAAGAAAAATATAAATTTTATATAAAAGAGATTATTCAACATTTATCGTCATGTGCATCTTTGGGTGTATTGCACACTCCACTTCAATCACACCGGGTTTATTAAATGTCACTTTACGGGTATCGCCTTTTTTGTACGATCCCAAATCAAACTTTTTAGTGCCAGAATAGCTAAAAACATTATGATAAAAAGGGTCATTATTTGGAAAACTAACCGTATCACCTACTTTAATACTTAGTTGCTTAACTGAAAAAACTTTACCTTTTTGCTCGACAATATATTCTTCTGAAAAAGCTAGAGTTGAGAAACTCATCAATAATACGACCAGAGACATTTGTTTATACATTTCTCACTCCGAAAAATAGCAATAAAAATAAAAATAAAAACCAGGGCTACAACACTTTAAAGCATTTTATTAAAGATCCATGTGACCTCTAATCAAGCCTTGATATTACATAATATTAAAGTATAGAAAATACACAGTTATTTACAAGTCAATAAACGCATAAGAAACGCCTAATAAAGAAACTATAGATTATTTATTTAGCCACTACTCAAAAGCCAGCAACATTCTCTTATGCAAGCTCTCCAGCTCATCAAGTAACGGAACAATTGCAATTCGATTATGATTATTTAAGTGTGTTTTTATCATTACTGCAAGATCTGTTATCAACATAAAACCATAATTGCCACCGGTCGATTTAATATCATGCAATAACATTTCAAATTCACTCCCATCTGTATACTCAAATGTTTTTTTTAAATCTTGAATCATGCTGGGGTATTTTGCCGTATATTTTTTTATCAAATCCAGTAACTCAGGTTCATCATCTAACAAACTTGAACGAAGAGGAATAATTTTATCTGGAGAGGCCGCTAAATATTTCCGTAACACTTGATAAAATCGACTACGATCAATTGGTTTAGTTAAAAAACCGCGACAGCCAGCATTAATACAATCTTCTGCCATATCTTCAAATGCATTAGCCGTAAGCGCAACTATTGGTGACTTACATGCCTGCTCATTTAATAATGCTGCTGCTTCCAGACCAGACATGACTGGCATTTTCATATCCAGCAAGATTAAATCATAATTATGCTGTTTTGCCATTTCCACCGCTTGTTGACCATTGTTCGCAACATCAACTTCTGCACCTGCGGTTCTTATATATAAAGAAACCAGTTCCTGATTATCCTGATTATCCTCAGCGAGCAAAATACGTCCACTTACAATATTGCTGTATAAACCAGGATAGATAATTTCTTTAACAATTTTTTTTAAATCAACTTCATTCTTTTGATCTTCATTTTGGCGAATGTCAGAGATATTATTAACTATCTCCTGTAATTGACGACCACTTCGAATAATAGTATTAATAGAATTAATACGGTCGCTTTCTGACTGTCTGTTATCTAACAACAATTCAGAGTAACCAAGAATAGCTGTTAGCTGAGTCCTGATTTCATGTTTCAAATTATCAAGGAAAATATTTTCCATTTTATCTTCTGGCGAACTCATTACAAACGTGTTTTCACCCACTCAACCAGATCATTTTCAGCTACTGGACGACTAATAAAATAACCCTGCGCAACATCACAACCAAGAAGCCTTAATTGCTCAAGCGTTTCTTTATCCTCAACACCTTCTGCCA
The DNA here is from genome assembly GCA_003349885.1 of endosymbiont of Galathealinum brachiosum. Lineage (NCBI taxonomy): Bacteria > Pseudomonadati > Pseudomonadota > Gammaproteobacteria > endosymbiont of Galathealinum brachiosum. Next base: position 457,045 of record QFXC01000013.1, read on the forward strand.
CTACTTTCATATCAAGCTCATGCCCCAGCATAATACAGGTTTTAACAATTGCTCTTGCTTCATCATCTACTGAAATTTTTCCTACAAAACTCTGATCAATTTTTAATTCTGTGAAAGGAACCTTATGTAGTTGTGATAATGAAGAATACCCGGTACCGAAATCATCTATTGATAACTTCAGGCCTTTTAAACGTAAACGGGTTAAAATATCTAATGATGTAACCAGTTCACCCATTAATGCACTTTCAGTCACTTCTAAAACAAGGCGATTGGGGTCGAGCTTGTTGTCTTCCAGCAATTTACTCAGCTGCTCTGGCAAGGCCAAACTGGTAATGTTCTCAGCAGAAATATTTACTGATACCGTAACAGCCATTCCTTTTTCCTGCCATTGCTTCTCCTGGTTGACTACCGCCCTGATAACCCACTGAGTTAATATGCCAATTAAACCATTCTTCTCTGCAACATCAATAAAATAATTCGGGTAAATTAAACCATGCACCGGGTGCTGCCAGCGTACCAATGCTTCAACACCTGTGAGCATACCTGTTGCTACGGCAACTTGTGGCTGATAATGTATAACCAGTTCATTATTATTGATCGCTTTCTCAAGCTCAGACGGGGTTATGTTAATATTATTTGATGTTACTTTCTGACTTCCTTCTGCTGATGCTCGATTAGTATACTGATTCAATAATTTACGAATTCGATCAAGAGACAAGGGTTTTCCAAGCGAGGCAATTAATTCTAGTTTATGTGCCTCACATAATTTTTCTGCCGAATGTAATACACCAGCATCATGGCCACTCATTAAAATTAATGCTGGCGGATTATTCATGCCTGCTAACCGGCGCATTACCTCGATACCATCCATTTCAGGCATATTTAAATCAAGAATTAAAACCGAATTTTCAGCAAACACTTCGATCTGTTCAAAAAACACGCTAGCCTGAATAAAAGCCTGTGCATTTAAACCAATCATTTCTACTACTTCACTCAGTAGCTCAACCATTTCTGGCTCATCATCAATAAGGTATACTGTGGTGTGTGACATTATTTATTAATCCAATACTTCCCGTATACGCATTGCCAGGCCCTGCCTGCTATAAGGCTTACTAAGCAGTTGACTGGTAAAGCGCGCCTGTCCATTTCTTGCAATTGCCTTCTGAGTATAGCCTGAAGTAAGCAATATTTTTAACTGTTGATAGTTTTCTGTAGCCAACTCCGCAAGTTCGTAACCATTAATTCCTCCGGGCATCACTACGTCACTAAACAATAAATTAATCCTGCTATTTTCTTCAAGCATCTTCAGTGCTTTTTTACCATCATTACTGGTTAAAACGTTATAACCCAGGCTCTGCAATGTCTCTTTAGCTAATTCGAGTAGACTTTCTTCATCATCCACCACTAATATCGTTTCAGTTCCTCTAGGCAACACTTCACTCTTCAGGTTATCTCCGCCTATTTCTGTATCTGATTTTGTTTTTTCATAAACTCTGGGTAAATATATTCTGAATGTAGTCCCAATACCCTTTTCTGAATAAACTTTAATATACCCGTTAGAACGTTCTATAAATCCGAATACCATAGCAAGCCCCAAACCGGTACCACTATCCTCAGCCTTAGTTGTATAAAAAGGCTCAAATATTCGTTGCTGCTCTTCATATGACATTCCCTCACCATTATCGCTAAATATAAGCTGTACATAATCCCCTTCTTTAACCTCTGGATTATGCCTGCAATATTTTTCATCCAGATGACAGTTACCGGACTCAATGGTTAAATGACCACTTCTGTTCATAGCATCACGGGCATTTATAACAATATTAAGTACTGCGTCCTGAAAATCTCCGGTATCAATATTAGTTAACCATAAATCGCCCGCTAACTGGTACACAACTTCAATTTCAGGCGTTACCGAATGAACTATCAGGCTTTTCATATCACCAATCTGCTGATTAATATTAGCTGTAGTTAATTGATCAGATTTACGACGTGAAAATGACAGTAGCTGTTTCGTTAGCTTGGCAGCACGCTCTGCTGATTTTTTAATTGGAATTAGACGTTTATTAATTTTATCATCATCAATATCCTGCAGCTCAAGCAACTCAACATTACCCAGAATAATCCCCATAATGTTATTGAAATCATGCGCTATACCACCTGTAAGCTGACCTACCGCATCCATTTTCTGAGAACGTCTAAGTGCCTCCTCCGTATGTTTACTATGTGTAATATCATGCACTACACCAATTGACCTTAAAGCCCTTCCCGTTTCATCATAATAGGTTTCGCCCTGTTCCCTGACTATTTTAATTCGACCATCCTTCATTAATAATCGATGCTCTATCTCATATGATCGACGATTTTTCAGTGACTCCTTATAAGTTGCATTAACTTTATCTCGATCATCTGGATGAATAGTTTGTAAAAATAGCTCATATGTAGCTGAATATTTTTCAGGATCAATTTCAAAAATCCTATATATTTCATCGGACCAGCTCAATTCTTCATTTATTAAGTCTAACTCCCAACTGCCAATATGTACCATTTTTTGAGCACGAGCCAGATTTGCTTCTGCTCTGTTTTGTTTTGTAATATCAGTACGCATAGCCATATAACTTAATGGCTTTCCATTTTCTCCCATAAATGGAACGATGGTTGTTGCAACCCAATACTCTCTACCATTTTTTGATTTATTACAAATATTGCCACGCCATATTTTTCCAGAAGCAATTGTTTTATACATATCTCTAAAAAAATCATCATTATGTACGGATGACCTTAAAATACTGTGATTTTCACCTATCAGCTCTTCTTTACTATAACCACTGATTTTAACAAACATATCGTTTGCATAAGTTATTATCCCTCTCACATCCGTAATACCAACAATACTGTGCTGATCAAATGCAAACTGCTGATCCTGTAACGCTTTCTTTTCTTCCTCTATCTGATTTTGTAAATAATTAAATCCTTTAAATAAATCACCTATTTCATCGCCTCGTTTCATTGATAAAGGATGCGAATAATCGTGTGTTTCTGCTGTTTTTCGTAAAGCTGATACAAGTGTTAAAATTGGGTTTGAAAAATGCTGCTGAATCAACCATGAAAAGATAAAAGACGCTATTAATAAAACAAACAGAATAATAGCAGCTTGTTCTAATTTGCTATTAATCACTTCTTTTATTTCCTTTGTAGACAACTGAACAAACACATAACCATATGCACTGCCCTGATAATCTAAAGAGTCAAACAATAATAAAGAGCCCTTAATAAACTTATGTTTTAGAGGTGACTGTTCTGGAAGTTTAGATATTTTTTTAAACCCTTCCTGTTCATACGAATAAACAGGAATTTTTTTTTCATCATAAACAATTAAGCCCTGAACTTTATTCAGAGCACGTAACCTTGACGTAATATCTGCTGCCTTATCAACTTCACCAAGCGCCACTAGTGACACAAAATCCTGATTAAGCAACTGATTAAATACACGTGCTTCATCTATTAATTTATTATTACCATGATTTATTTCCTGTTTAATAATAAACCCAAAGCTAATAGTAATAATTACAAACAATACAATATAAACTGAAAAAATTAGTTTGTATTTAATTGGCATATTATTAAAAAAAGAGATCATATATATTATTTAATATTTTCTATAGGCAGGCTTTCATCATTTCCCCACTCATACCATGAACCATCATAATGAGCAGCATCATGACCCAGTTGACGTAAAATCGTGTAACTTAATGAAGACTGCTTGCCTTTATTACAATAGAGCAATACCTGCTTATCCTGAGCGATATCATTGTAAATAAACTGTAGCTCCTCTATTGGCTTAAGCATTTTAATACCATCTATTTCAATGAAATTTTCTGTCCAGGGTATACTCACTGCATTAGGGATATGGCCTGATCGTAATGCAATTGACTCAATTCCAGTAAATTCTTCTTTTGTCCTGGCATCAATAATCACTTTCCTCTTATCAGACAGTGCCAGATGCATACTAAGTTTTGTGACAAGTCGTTCAGGCTCAACCGCGGGAATATAAACTGTTTTTTCAGGTTTAACGATTACCTGACTTAATGACTGTCCCGAATAGACGCTCCACCCCGTTATACCTCCATCAAGTAACATTACATTTTTGTGACCATAAACCTCAAGCACCCAGAACACTCGCCCTGCATCAATATATGTATTGCCGTCATAAATCACGATTTTATGATCATTTCGTATACCCGCATTACTAAATAATGCACTGATATGACGAAGGTTACCGACTCTATCTGTATTGCTAACAGGGTTGAATGTATCACCTACTGGTATATTAACCGCCCCTTTAATGTGCCCCTTTTTGTACTCCTCATAACTACGCGCATCAACAATAACAAGACCATCATCATTTTGATGCTTTACTAACCAGTGAATATCGACCAGAACCTGACCAGCCAGACCGGCCACAGCAACTTTGCTCATACAGGTAAAAAGTATAAGACACAAGATACCGCATGCATTGAAGGTGTTGCTTATTGGGGGCAAGTTAAAACTCCATATACCGTTAGTAAAGAGTACTTAGAGTATAGACTATGAATTAGCGTCAAGAGCCTGACATGATGGGATAGAAAGTTATTATTAACACTCTCTATTGAGATAAAAGTACAAGCCCGTTCACACTAAAACGGGCTCATATGGAACAACAAAAACTATTTATTACGCTTGGCCGCAATACGTAGACGCAATGCATTTAGCTTGATAAACCCTGCAGCATCTTTCTGATCATATGCTCCATCATCATCTTCAAATGTTGCAATCTTTTCATCAAACAGTGAATCGTTTTCAGATCGACGGCCAACCACAGAAACAGAACCTTTATATAATTTCAGACGTACATCACCATTTACATACTGCTGTGATTCATCGATCATTTTCTGCATCATTTCGCGCTCTGGGCTCCACCAGTAACCGTTATAAACTAATTCAGCATATTTAGGCATTAATGAATCTTTAAGATGAGCAACTTCGCGATCCAGAGTTAATGACTCAATTGCACGGTGCCCTTTCATCATAATGGTTCCACCAGGCGTTTCATAACAACCGCGAGATTTCATACCGACATAGCGATTTTCAACAATATCTAAACGGCCAATACCATTATCACCGCCCAGTTTATTCAATGCTTCCAGAACCGTTGCTGGTGACATCGCTTTACCATCAATAGCAACGATATCGCCTTTTTCATAGGTTAATTCAATATATGTAGGTTTGTCTGGTGCATTTTCAGGTGATACTGACCAACGCCACATATCATCTTCAGCTTCTGCCCACGGGTCTTCCAGAATATCTCCTTCATATGAAATATGAAGCAGGTTAGCATCCATGGAATAAGGTGATTTTTTCTCACTTTTAGCAAAATCCACCTCTATTCCGTGATTTTTTGCATAAGCCATTAACGATTCACGTGAACTCAGATCCCACTCACGCCACGGAGCTATCACTTCTACACCCGGCTTAAGCGCATATGCACCTAATTCAAAACGAACCTGATCATTACCTTTACCCGTAGCGCCATGTGAAATCGCATCCGCACCGGTTTCATTAGCAATCTCAATCAGACGTTTGGCAATTAATGGACGGGCAATTGACGTACCCAGCAGGTATTCACCTTCATAAATAGCATTAGCACGGAACATGGGGAATACATAATCACGAACAAACTCTTCACGCAGGTCCTCAATATAGATCTCTTTAATACCCATCGCTTCAGCTTTCACACGCGCAGGCTCTACTTCTTCACCCTGACCAATGTCTGCAGTAAATGTAACTACTTCACAATCGTAAGTATCTTCCAGCCATTTAAGAATAATGGATGTATCAAGACCGCCTGAATAGGCTAAAACGACTTTATTTACCTTGGACATATCTGCTCCGCGTGCTTTAAAAGGGCTGGCATTATACCTTAGAGAGAGTTTTTGTGTGGGAGCTTTTTATGCTTTTTACGCCAGTCTATTATGCACCGAACAGATCTAATCCAGATTGCACGAATACATTATCAATTATGTGTAATTAAAACATCAACACGGCGGTTATTCTTACGCCCTCGATCGCTTCGATTACTGGCAGACGGGCGACTTTCTCCGTGTGCATTCTGGCTAATTTGTGCTTCAGGCACACCCTGAGATATCAGATATTTCTCCACAGAACCGGTTCTACGGGCTGAGAGTTTTTTATTGTAGATACGTCGACCACGTCCATCTGCATGGCCTTTCAGCTGAATTTTCATACCTTTATCAATTTTTGCAAATAACACTATTTCATTTAATTTTCTGCGCTCTGCTCTGGTTAAACCCGACTTATCAGATGCAAAAAATATCGCTGTATCTTTAACTTTATCAGCACCATAAGGCAGTGCATTGCTGATGCAGCGCATAAATTCATCTATCTGCTGATGAAAGTTAACCGATGAAATCGAAACATAAACATCATCTTCAAAATCTGCCCAATCTTTATAATGGAAGGTAGGATGGTGCCCTGCTTTTAACTCATATAAGATTCGATATGCCAGCGACCCACCCACATAAACCGGCATATTACCTTTTGAAACAATCAATTGTGCCAGATCTTTTTCTTTGTTTTCTCGCCAGAAAGGCGCAATAGAATACAGGCTTGCAACGCTTTCTCGCCGAGCAGATTCTAATGAGTGCAACTGAAAGGCTAACTCACCTCCTGATGAGAAAACAAATTGCCCATGACCATAATGATCAATGTCATGCACCATCTCACATTGTATTGGACTACTATGCACATGCCAGTCAGAGCCTGCTACAGGCGCCTGATAGCGCTGCACGGCGTACAGGTTTGATGAAAACACTAAACTGGCAAGTAATATATACAGTCTGGGCATATGCGCATTAATGGTTGTCTTAAACATATTATCGTCAGAATAATCTAAAACTTTAAAGAATGATTAAACTTCACCCGAACATTATCAATATATATGCTTGACCATATATATGTTTAACCATATATTTACGCGATGCAAAATGAAATTGATACTTTTTTTAAAATGCTCTCAGACAGCACTCGCCTTCGAAGCCTTATGTTAATGCAGGCTGAGGGAGAACTGTGCGTATGCGAACTAACCTATACCCTCAATTTATCTCAACCCAAAATTTCCCGTCACCTTGCACATTTACGTGAAGCAGGTGTACTGGTAGCGCGTCGTAAAGGCACCTGGATGTATTACCGCATCAACCCGGACATACAAAACTGGGCACTGGAAATACTACAAAGCACGTTCAATGGCACAGGCAAAACTGAGCCCTTTATGTCTGATCAAAGAAAGCTCAAAACTATGGCTAATCGACCGGGGCTTGAATGCTGTGCATAAGAAAGCTGAAGTCACACTATAAATTTAAATACTCTACTGGAATTAACACATGACAATACGCATCGGCATCAATGGCCTTGGCCGCATGGGTCTACTGGGTTTTCGCGCAGGCTGGGATAATCCCGCCTATGAAATTATCCATGTAAATGAAATATCTGCAGATAGTGCAACACTTGCCCATTTACTGGAGTTTGATTCTGTACATGGACGCTGGGGGCGTGAACCCTCATCCGACGCTTCAGGTATTTTGCTTGAAGGAAAAAGAGTCAGTTGTTCATGTGAAAAAAATCCCGCTAATATTGACTGGGTTGGCATGGGTATAGATCTGGTTATTGAATGCACGGGGCAGTTTAAAACCGAAGCCGATCTACAATGTTATTTTGATCAGGGAGTAAAAAAAGTACTCGTTTCTGCACCTGTTCCGAACCCGGCGATTAACATTGTGTACGGCATAAACCACCATGAATATCAACCTGAAAAACATCACATTGTTACTGCTGCTTCCTGCACAACAAACTGTTTAGCGCCTGTTGTAAAAATAATGAATGATAACATTGGTATTAAACATGGTTGCATGACAACAATACATGACATAACCAATACTCAGACCATTGTTGATAAAGGCCATAAAGATTTGCGTCGTGCTCGCGCATGTAGCAATTCATTAATTCCAACCTCAACCGGTTCTGCAAAAGCTATCACTAAAATTTTTCCTGAACTGGAAGGAAAATTAAATGGACATGCAGTTCGCGTTCCACTGCTTAATGCCTCGCTAACCGATTTTGTTTTTGAAGCAAAACGAAAAACCAGCATCGAAGAAATTAACTCTTTATTTAAACAGGCTGCTGAAAATAAACTGCAAGGCATACTGGGTTATGAAGAACGTCCACTGGTATCAATAGATTACGTCAACGACCCACATTCATCGATTATTGATGCACTTTCCACCATGGTAATAAATGATACACAGGTAAAAATTTATGCCTGGTATGACAATGAATGGGGTTACGTTAACCGCATGATGGAGCTGGCTGCATTTATTGCAAAAGATTTAAATGACTAACGGTTTAAAAAATTATTTATTAATCACTGCAGGCTACTGGGCATTTACCGTAACAGACGGTGCCATTCGTATGCTAGTTGTATTGTATTTTCACCTGCTTGGTTACTCACCATTTGAAGTAGCCATGTTATTTATATTTTATGAATTTTTTGGCATTGTCACCAATTTAATAGGTGGCTGGTTAGGCTCTCGCATTGGACTGAATATGACAATGCATATAGGCATGGCCTTACAGGTTTTTGCACTCGCCTCTTTAATGGCTCCTGAGACCTGGTTAAGCATCAGTTATGTAATGGTTGCTCAGGCATTATCAGGCATTGCAAAAGATCTGAATAAAATGTCAGCAAAAGCCAGTGTAAAAATCTTATTACCTGAGGACGAAAACAGTGAATCCAGATTATTTAAATGGATTGCTGTGCTTACCGGTTCAAAAAACACACTCAAAGGCGTTGGTTTTTTTCTGGGTGCATTATTATTACAGCTATTTGAATTCAGGGGTGCACTGGCTATTTTATCAGGCAGCCTCTTCATTGTTTTAATCACTTCAATAATAATGCTACCCGCTGGACTGGGAAAAACTAAAAACAAAACAAAATTCACCCAGTTATTTTCAAAAACACCCGCCATAAACTGGTTGTCTGCAGCACGATATTTTCTATTTGGTTCCCGTGATGTCTGGTTTGTCGTAGCATTACCGGTATATCTTTATTCAGTATTCGAATGGAGCTTTATGCAGGTCGGTGGTTTTCTTGCGCTCTGGATTATTGGTTATGGCATGGTGCAGGCGAGCGCACCAAAACTTATTCGTTCAACACACAAAAATGAATCACCAGATGGCGCAACTGCAAAACACTGGGCTTTTATTCTATTTTTTATTCCAGCCATTATTGCACTTGCCCTGTCATCGGGTTATCACCCTAAACCTGTTCTAATTATTGGCCTGATTGTATTTGGTATTATCTTTGCCATAAATTCTGCCGTACATTCATATCTAATCATTAGCTGGTCAGAGCACGACAATGTATCTACCAATGTAGGTTTTTATTATATGGCGAATGCAGCCGGCCGTTTAATGGGGACTATATTATCAGGATGGATTTATCAAACTCAAGGGTTATCGGGCTGTTTATGGTGGTCGAGTGGATTTATATTAATGGCAACCTTACTATCATCTCGTTTACCTGTACAAAAAATCACTACAAAAAACATTATGAACTAAATGGTTTATACTGAACCCGGTTAATATAATAATTAATCACACCTCCCGGTGTTGTAATAGTGACATCATCCCCTTCAAGCTTTTTCATTAACGCAGTTGCGACTGGCGAATCCATACTGATATAACCTTTATCAGAATCGAACTCATCTGGCCCCACAACTCTATATTGAAGCTTGACACCCTCATCATCTTCCAGTTCAACCCATGCACCAAAAAATATCTGATCGGTTTTTTTCGGTGTATCACTCACCACTTTCACTTCATCAACACGCTTAGACAGAAAGCGAACTCGGCGATCAATTTCACCTAATTCTTTTTTACGGTAAATATATTCTGCATTCTCAGAACGATCACCTTCCGCTGCTGCAGTCGATAATGCTTTCACAACTAAAGGTCGGCGTTTATTCCACAGGTAATCTAATTCCTGTTCAAGCACAGCCATGCCTTCAGCAGTAATATAAGGTGAGCCTTTTTTGGCGGGGGGACGATATCTACCCATAATTAATATAATCTTTAATAACAATGTTGCCACAGAGACACAGAGTGCACAGATAAAATCCTTTTATTGTTATTAAGCGCGTATCGCTTAATAACAATAAAACTCTGTGACTCTGTGACTCTGTGACTCTGTGGTAAAAAAACAAAAGGGCGCAAAATGCGCCCCGTAAGTATATTACAAATTATTATTATAATTCGGTTTAGTTATTTCTCATAACATTCAATTATATCTTTAACCAGCCCGCTTCGAACAATGTCTTCATGCTCAAAAGCATGAACATAAACAGAGTTAAGATGCCCCAGCCTGTTTATTGCATCTTGCAAACCAGATTGATTACCGATATCCGACTGACGAATATCCCCATTTACAACAACGCGACAGTTTTCACCAATCCGAGTTAAAAACAACTTTAACTGTGCCCTGGTACAGTTTTGCGCTTCATCTAAAACAACAAACGCATCGTTAAATGTTTTACCCCGCAAATAAGCCATTGGCGCAACGACAATACGATCATTTTTCAAACCGCATTCAACCGCTCCCTTACCTAATCGTTCGATCAGACAATCACGAAATGCATCAAAATAAGGATCAAACTTTTCCTGCAAATCACCCGGTAAAAAGCCCATATTTTCACCCGCCTCAACTGCTGGTCGGGTAATAATTATTTTCTCTATACGTCGAGCCTCCAACTCTTCTGCGGCAATTGCACCCGCCACATAACTTTTCCCGGTTCCCGCAGGACCCGTTCCGAAAGTTAATTTATGGGATTTTATTGCCGTGATATATTGACCTTGAGACAAGGTTTTTGCCTGAAGCGGCGGCGCAGCTCGTGCTGTTATAGTTTGCGTTTCAATAAAGGAGTTGCGTGATTTAATATCAACAACAACCGATGGATCTGAGTTACGTTTTCTTGCTTGTTTCGCAGCTCTTTTCTGTGAAGCAGAACGTCTTGGCATATGGCACCTTTTGATAATTAATTAAACAATGCAAATCAGCAGTACTGTTTGTCAGGGTCTTCTTATCAAGTTTGCGAGATCACCTCCTTAGTCTTTTTACATTTTTGTTAACTAATTTTATAGAGGATTGAATATGACAGGTCAAGAAAAAAACGAATAAAAACAATAATTAAGGGAAAACATCACAAAATAAAATATATTTCTTTACTTCGTTTTTTTGTAGTGTTATTTTGGGGATTCGCTGTCAGTAAAATCATCTTTTTTTACCTCGGTTATCTTTCTTTTCCTTTCAACCTATTAGTTAATTAAACAGCTCAAAATAAAATAAATTCCTTTACTTCATTTTTTTGTAATGTTATTTTGAAGATTCGGCGTCAATAAAATCTTCTTTTTTACGCCCACCTTAATTCTTGAAATTCATCACTTAATATTCTAAAAATTCAAAATAAACTTCGTTAATAAACTTGATGCAAAGATGATATTTAATTGAATTCACAATACTTATTTAATCTAATCCTGATTAAAATACATTAACTATGAATTATTTTTTTAAAGTGAATAGACTTTGCTCTGTGGCTCCGTGTCTCTGCATCATTTTTTAAAACACGCAGCGACACCACCACACATGAAAGATAACTAATGTTTTATCTGGGTTTTTTACGACGATCTTCGAACAGTTCTATTTTGAAATACCAGGCCAGGTACCCAAATGCAGATAACAGAGTTCCCAATACAAGAAACACCAATGAACCTAAAAACAAAATTCGCACTTCATTCATTATGTGTTTTTTTTCACTACTTGATCCAACCAGATCAAGCTGTTTTTCCTGCATATGAAGCCGGATACTCGCCTGCTCATTTCTAAGGCGTTCTATTTCATATGTTGAATAATCAATTCCATCTACTTTTGTTTTTTTACCTTCAGACACTTCACCTGATTGCACCAGCACTTTATCGATATGCACCAGCTCCTGTTGCAAACCATCAAATTCCATCTGATTTGTAACCATTGACTCAAACACATTCGTTACATTGTTTTCAAATGTCTGGATACGCATCCATGAAAAAGCAATATCCACAATAATGATTAGCGTACCCAGGAGTGCACATATTTTATAAAAGCGTAATGCAGAAAGCTGATCAGAAGGCATGACTTAAGCTAGTGCGTGCAAATAAGCCAGTTTGGCCCATTGCTTCAATTCAGGCATGTCCACCCGATGCCTCTTTTCATCATCAGGCCAGAAAGGGTTAAAGCTGATCCATGGTTCGCCAACTTCTTTAAAAATCTCTCCCCCTTTGACCAATGCACCAGACATTGACTGCTTTGGCAAACGATACATTAGTGCACTCATACCAATCGCCGCAGCAAAAATAACACCATCAGGCGTATGCGCAAGGTAATAAGCATGATTATCTGTATCAGGACAATAGAACTTTATACTCGCCAGCTCACTAGTTGATTCAACCAGCAGCTGAACAATATCGGAATGGGCCGATGGCTGGTACTGTTTCAGGAAATCAATTATCTGCTGATTTTCTGGACGATCCAGCTCCCCATCAAATTCTTTTACTGGCTCAGATAAACTCATAATACACACCTGTCTCACTCTTTTAGATTGAGTGTTTTAATTATAATAGTCGTCAGATTATGCCAGAGCCAGTGTAAACATCAAACTGGCAGGCTATTTATTGGTTGAATTGAGAGCTGGTTCAAGCTTATTAAAGCCTATTCTGACAGAGAACTGGAGGCACTCTACCTTAAATAACCAGAACAGGCCTCCAGTTATTAAATAATCTAAAGAACAGCTAATTACAATGACTTAAATACATTATCAGCAGCCTGGATGGCCTGATCAACATTATCCGATAACAGATTGAAGTGCCCCATTTTGCGCCCGGGTCTGGCTTCATGTTTACCATAAAGATGAAGTTTAAGAGCCGGGTCATCAAGGCAAAGCTGCCAGTTAACCGGCCATAAATCACCTAACAGATTAATCATCACAACAGGGCTAACTAATCGAGTATCACCCGGTGTTAAGCCACACATTACACGCACCTGCTGTTCAAACTGTGAGACGACAGTCGCATCCATTGTGTAATGCCCACTATTATGTGGACGAGGTGCCATTTCATTAAATATAAGCTGATTATCCGTGGTAATAAAAAACTCTATTGCCAGTATACCGACATAATTAATTTTGTTTGCCAGACCAATAGCTTGCTGTCTAGCTGCTTCAGCAATAGCGTCATCTACTCTTGCAGGCACAATACTTTTATGAAGAACACCATTAATGTGCTCATTTTCAGCCGGCGGATAACAGGCCACTTCACCTTTGGAATTTCTTGCCAGAAGAACGGATATCTCTAATGCCAGATCCATTTTACGTTCTAACACGCACTCGACCTGATCTAAATCATTAAATGCCGCTTCCAGCTGAGTTTTATCTTTAATAACCTGCTGGCCTTTCCCGTCATACCCCAACGTTGTGGTTTTTATGATAGCGGGAAAACCGGTTACCGTAATCGCGTCATCAAAATCATCTGTCGAACGAATTAAGGCATAGGGAGCAGGACTAAGACCCGAGTTTTTCGCGTAATCTTTTTCCTCAATTCTATGTCGCGCAATTGCTACTGCTTCTGCCGATGGATGCACCGGTTTATGAGAAGACAGAAATTTCAGACTTTCTGCCGGCACATTTTCAAATTCGGTCGTAATGGCATCGCACATATTTGCCATTTCAATCAGCGATTCACTGTGAGTATAATCAGCCTGCAGATGATGGTCTGCAACCTCAGCAGCAGGGCTTTTGGGGTCAGGATCAAGCACAACCGTACGATACCCCATATTACGGGCAGCCATACAAAACATACGACCTAACTGTCCGCCGCCTAAAACACCTAAGGTTGCACCTGGTAATAATTGAGATGACATATTTATTCTTCTGGTGGAAGCTGCATAGCAAGAACGGCTTCCTGCTGATCAGCACGAAAATCAGCCAGTTTCTCAGCTAACGCATCATCCTGATTTGCCAGTATAGACACAGCATATAAGCCGGCATTCGCAGCACCAGCCTCACCTATAGCAAATGTTGCCACGGGGATACCTTTGGGCATTTGCACAATCGATAACAGTGAATCCATACCCTTCAGGTATCTGGAATTAACCGGCACACCTAATATGGGCAGTGTGGTTTTAGACGCTAACATACCCGGTAAATGAGCTGCGCCCCCAGCACCTGCAATAATACAGGCTAGTCCCCGTTCACGTGCTGTCGCAGCATATTCAAATAACAAATCAGGGGTGCGATGAGCAGACACAACACGCGCCTCGTATTCAATACCAAATGCTTCCAGCTGTTGTACAGCATGTTGCATAACGGGCCAGTCACTATTACTGCCCATTACCACGCCAACCTTTTTATTCATACATCACCTTAGGGTGCGAAACGGAGAAAACCGACGATTTTATAGAATTTTAATGGTTTTGTCGAAGCCTATGAACCTTATGTTTTTATTTCGACAGATGGATATTGTCGAGATGAATCACTTTAGCCTCATTCAAGCTATACATAAATAAGCTAAAACCCACAATATTCTCTACGTCCATACTTCTACTACGAGGTGAATTGAGTATATTCTGAATTTCAATTTTCAGTATATTCCAGCCAGGCTTAATACTAAGCTCATAATTAAACCTGTCATTGTAATCATATCCATTTTGTCTATGTATCTGATCATAAATCTTTAATTCCATTTCCAATATCTCATTTTGAGCATTGTGAATACTCATGTTTAAATATTCAAAACCGGACCAGTTTGGGTAAAGCACATCAAGTGACACATCAGGATATTTTCCTACCTGAAACTCAACTAAAGCTGAGGCCGCCCCCTCAATATAAAACTGACTATCTATTTCTAAGCGTCCCACATGTTTGCTATCCCAGCGTCCCAGCGTTCTTTCTAATTCAAAATTAGCTATCACAGGAAATTCTGATTTAACATTCAAATCATCCTGAATAACATTAAATACTGGAATAAAGGCTATCAGTATCACAATAATTGATAACAAAATAATGGCAGGTTTCCCCAATAATCTACGTTCATCAGACACAAATAACTGAACAGTTAAAAAACCGAGCATTCCTCCTAATACATCTGTGAGTAGATCCTGCCATTCCATATAACGACCAACCTGATACTGTACTATTTCTATCAACCCACCCAAAATCAAGCTAAACAACAAACTCACTATTAGTATTTTTCTCCAGCTCTCTTTTAATAAGGCCGTATGCATAATCAAAAGCCAGGTTAATAATGCAAAGAAAAACAGATGTCCCGTATTCCAGAGAGCCTGATAAAGCCTGATAGAGTTATCTATCGGATTACTTGTAAAAAGCATAACCGACATGATGAGTGTAATAATGAGTATTATATTTCGCATATAACTTTATTTAGAGTCTGATTTATTATTCTAACTATTCCGATAATATTTAAATTTCTATGTTTTATACTATTTAACTGTGATTTAACCAAAATAATATTATATTTCAATTATTTACAAAATATTATAATTTATTAAAACAATTAAATTACTGTTCCGTTCGGCGCTTAATTTGTAGATTTGTTCACAAATATATTTAATTCTGGTATTTTATTTTTTTATAACGATTAAAATATGAAAAGCCTGAACACGCCAATATAAGTAAATGATATGAAAAAAACCAGACAATCCACTAATACTCATACAACTAAACCTGAAGCCTATACTCCCGATCCTGAATCAGCAGGTTTGTCTGATTTACAGAAATATACTGCAGGTGTTCTTAATAGCACCTCTCAGTGGGGTTTTGGTAAGAGCAAACTAAAAATTAATCGCCACAAGCTAGATAATAACACCTGGCAACTCACAGTTGTAAATCCCAAAACACTTAAAACCATTCTGCAGGCAGAAGGGCATGGGGATACCGTTTTTGCTAATGAAGATAATCTGGCACGTATGGCTGAAACCCTTATGGCACAAGGACTGACTATTCGAACGCAGTTTAACGACTGAACACAGATCACCAGAAAAATCCGTGTGCTAGATCACCCTCTGAATACATTAGCACATATCAATACATCAGCAAAAATAGCCTAACCACCTGTTTTATTTAGCTTTTTAAATCATCCTCTTTTACATCCCCCAAACGTGTGTAGGATTTTTCTGACACGAGTTTCAGCCTGAATAACAACCAGCACACCACTAAACACAGTAGAATCTTCTCAAACGAAAATGCTAAATAAATAAATGAGGGGCAAAATGGACATTCTAAATAAGCTTCATGAATTACAACAGGAAATTCTATATTTTGGTGACGTTGTTAGCCAGACTGAAAACCCGGCCGACATTGATTTTCGTAATGCCTGCGATTTATTTAGTCAGCACCTGAACTTTGAGCTCCAGTCCATTAATACAAATATTTGCCTGAAGGATATTCGTCCTGAAATGCAAAGAACAACAGCCCAGTTATATGAACTTAGTGAATTAATCACACCAGATACATCAGGTAATAATGAAAACTGCCAATGGTCTTCAAAATTACTAAATTTCTGCAGCCAGTTACAGACACTTAAGAGTATCGCTGCATGAAGCATCACCAGCATTTGGTAATAAACACCACAAAAAAGACTAATTGTATTGATGAGATGGATGCTCTTCTGGATCAGATTGCTGATTTTAAAAAGCTAATCCAGTCACCACACAAAGCATCTGATCCTGGCTTTTTACAGGAATACCGTTTATTCAAACAACATGTTGAGTGGGTCAGCGAAGACCTTGCGACCAGCAGTTTTATTACCCGTTCAAATCTACGCTCCTAAAAGCAACCGCTCTCAAAGTCTTTTCTCAGACTAACTTACGAATACGATATCTGAGCTTACTGGTTTTAAGGTTCGGGTTTAATTTCGGTGTTTTAACTAAATTTTTTCTCAATACCGCACTACTGATAAGAGATTTTGAATAAACACCCACAAAATTTTCATTCAGACAACTGGTCAACTGAAATATAGATGCAAATTTATTACTAATCGCTTTATTATTGATACCTGCTGAGTCCAGCAACTCTTCTTTACTTACAAAATTTCTAACAATGACGCCATTTTTATTTAAATGTTTCAACAAATGAGAAAACCACTTCCCATTGGCTTCTACAACCGAAACAGGCTCTCCATCTTTTTCCGAAAACAGATCATCAACAATCATATCAAATTTTTCACCCTGGTAATTTTCAAGCCAGGTAATTGCATCTGCTTCTATTAAATTTATTGTTTTATGCTTTAAATTAAAAAATCGTCGGGCGACTGATAAATGAACTGGATTAAGCTCTACTCCGGTTATACTTTCAGGTGAAACAAAATAACGCAACATATGAAGTGAGGCACCACCTCCCACACCTAGCACCAATACACGCTTAATTGTATTTTCAGGATAAAAAAATGCCGGGATCATTAATAAATCCCAAACATGTCCTGTTAGTATCTGTTCAGGATTATACTGACTATGAAACACGCCATCAGTATACAATCGCATGCTTTTTCCTGCAGAACGGACTTCATACTGAACA
The DNA here is from genome assembly GCA_003349885.1 of endosymbiont of Galathealinum brachiosum. Classification (NCBI taxonomy): domain Bacteria; kingdom Pseudomonadati; phylum Pseudomonadota; class Gammaproteobacteria; species endosymbiont of Galathealinum brachiosum. The sequence continues at coordinate 474,774 of QFXC01000013.1, forward strand.
CCAGAAACACATTTATGCCACACTAATGCCATTTATTTGAATACTTAATTTTAAAAAAAGATTTAATCGTGAAGAAAATAGAATTTGATAGACACATCAAAGGAAGACATATAAATCTTTCTATTTTCTCCATGAAAACCTTAAAAAATAGTTAATATTTTATTATATAAATTACTAATTAATTTTTGCAACCATATAATCTACAGCCGCCTTCAACTCTTCATCACTACAGACTGCACATGTTCCTTTAACCATCATTGCTGTCCCCGGAACACCATTGATAGCAGAAGAATATAGTGATTCAACACCCTTTTCAATGCGTGTTTTCCACGCTGTCGTATCACCTAACTTTGGTGCACCTGCTGCACCTGAAGCATGACATGATACACATGATTTATTATAAACCTGCTCACCGTTCATGCTAATTTCTGGTTCTGCTTTTACAACTTCAGCCTTAGGAGTGACCACCACCTCTTCTTCCACAGCTGTAGGCGTAGTTTTTATAAGCGGTTCTACTTTAGCAGCAGTTGATTCATTATCCTGACCTGAGTCACAACCCACTAATAACACCATCGAAAACAATAAAACTAAACCTGACTTTTTCATATTTATTCCCTTTATTCAATAATCGTTGTAGCTTCTACACCAAATACATTTCTATACAAAATACCATAAGCAATCATTAGCATTGGTAACACCCAGATAAGACCGATGACAGTAAACATCGCAATCATAACAATAACAAACATGACTATGAATAAAAAAAACACCGAAAACCAACGATGTGTTATCGCTTTACGTGATGTTTCCATAGCCTGCCAGGGCCTCATACCTTTTTCAACAATCAGGGGCATTGCAAAACCATAAGAAATCATCAGATAAATGCCTGGTATAACCAGCAGAATAAACCCAAAGATAACTAGAACATTAATCAATATAACAGCAACAAATAACGGCAACATTTTTGAAAAATAATTAAAAATCATTCCAGAACTTATAGGTGCATCAACAGATCGCCTAACACCCATCATAAAGATACCCATGACCATTGGCATCACAATCAGGTTAATACCTAACTGAATAACAAACTGAAAGAAACCGACAATCGCTGGTTCCTGAGTAACCGCAGTCAAACCGGCAATAACAATACCTAAAGCAATAATAATGCCTACAAAAGTCAGAAAATATAAAATAAACCCAAGCATGAATATCCATTTACTTCCACCCGTTTTAGCCCATGCTTCACTCAATATACTGCCAATTGTAAACTGGTATTCTCCTCTTAATGCCTTTTCTACTGAGCCATAATCTCCTGTAGATACATTCTCATTAACTAAATTTGATTCTGGTGTCTGATATACATTTGACATAACACTCTCCTTATATTTTTAACTAGATTAGCTAATCTTAATTAAATTTAAAATCCTGTAATCGTCCTATTGAAGAACGCAGTAGTTTAATAGCCTGATTTTTACTATTTACGCAGGTTTTATCTTTATCACGCATTTTACTCACTACCATCTTCCAGTCATTAGTATATTTCTGGTTTAAATTAATTATTTCCATCTGCTGATCGCTCAGAACTTCATTAATATCATCATGTAACGTGAAAATATGCTTTATATAACGTGTTATCGCAGGCATACAGGCATCGTAATTTCTATTAAACTTTGAAAAAGATCCAATATCATCTAAATCCATTTTTGTAAGTTGCCAGGATTCTTCATCCTGACATTGCAGTAAGATATAATTTTTAATTTCTTCAGTTAAATCGGACAATGGCCCCTGTAACCATAAAGATATATTACGTCTGAACTTTAAAGATAACTCATCAATAACCGTTACACCTTTATCCGTTAAGGCTTTTGCCATAACGGCTGAATGAGAGGCGGTTACATGATCCCGGCTAAAACCTAACCGTAACATCGATAAACCTGCTTTATTCCAGAAATCCAGTAGATCTGCAGTTGCAGAAAAACTACTGCCAAATATATCCATTCCTAACTTCTTTTCCTTACTAATCACCTGCGTTAACAAATAACTACCCAGTCCAGATTGCTGTAATTGAGGATGAATAGCTATACGCATAACTCTTGCGTAACGTAAAGTCGCGGCCTGCTCAGAACCACCGTGATAACAAAGTGTCTGCGCCAGTAAATTACCTTTAGGCCTTCGTTCACCCCTGTAAATAGCAGTTGATAAGGCAGAATCGAAACCGCCTTCCTGATTTACGACAACTATACCCAGAGTTTCACCATTAAATTCGAGACTATAAATTCTTACATCTTCACTATCAAGTAAATACTGAAAATCTGAAGGACTGGTGCGATAGTGAGCAAATACTAACAGAGAAAATATTTCAGCTAATTTATTCTTATTTACCAGTAGTTCAGATCTATCTATCAAACTAACATGACAGTCTGATATTTCACCCGGCATCTCAGGCTTAACTGTAAGCTTAAGATTAAGAAACAGCATTTCTTCAATCCACTTTTCTAATGGGTCGTGTCTTGCCCATCGAACAGGCTGATGTAATTCAATTTTATCCCAGCCAGGTTTCGTTTCATCAAGCAGGGTATAAAATTTTAATATAAACCCTCGCCCCGTACCTTCATAGCCATGAGTTGTCGTTGAGAAAATAATTTTTGAATAATGCCTGAGTAAGCGTTGTAGCATTGAAAGCGGTATGACGGCTGCTTCATCAATCAACAACACATCGGCAACAGGTAGTGTTTCCAGCAATAAATCAGGTGCTATAAAACTCACAGATGATTTTTTATATTTAAAGGCCGAGCGCTCAGAAACACCTTCAGAGCATTGATTATGTAAATGCTCAAATAAAGGTTCCGCTACTGATAATTTAGGTGCACTAATCAGGATAGTGTTATCTTGTTGCTCAATCAATAATGCAGACAATAACCCCAGAGCTGAAGATTTTCCTCTGCCACGACCCGATGTTAGAACACAGCAATAAGCATCATTATTTTTTATCGAACTAAACATTGATTCAACCGCGGACTTTTGATCATGCGTTCGATAGAGAGAATTATCCCTACCCTGTTCATTTATCGGTGCTATTACGTCTAAAGACAATACTTCTGTAACAGGGCGATTTTTTATAAAGTAATAAATACCTGATTTATAATTCAATAACGTCTTTACATGACTTAAAAATAAACTGTCATTTTCATCCCACTTATTCTCTTGCGGTAACAAAATAATCAAATATCCACCACCACATAACACACCCGATACAATACCCAACGCATCAGGGTAGAATGACTCACGCACATCAAACACAACCAGATCATATTCCTCACCCAGTTTTGTAACTGCTCTTTCAGGTGCCAGGGAATTTTCAATTTTTGGCGAAATAATTAACTTGTTTTCAAACCAGAGGTTGTTTATAAAACCAGCAAGCTCATTTTCAGAATAGCTTTCATGAAAAGCCACCGCCAGTCGTTGCTGTGATTGCAACAGGTTACTTTCATGTGTTTTCAGAAATGAAGTGATAGTATCAAACAAATAATTTAAACCTTCTGCTATTAAACAGCCAGGCTGCTTGTTTTTGCTAATTTTCTTGCTTATTATGAGAAGTCATATTTCTCAGTTTTTGAATATAACATGATAACAATACGATTAAAAAGGCATAACTAAAATGTCAGACATTACTGTTTCAGGAAGCTGTTTATGCGGTTTAGTTAAATACACCGTTACTGGTGAGACAAAACGCTTTTACCACTGCCATTGTCAACGCTGCAGAAAAGCAACCGGAACAGGCCATGCTAGTAATTTATTAATTACACCGCACACCAGCATAAGCTGGTTACAGGGTGAAGATAAGCTTTCACGCTACAAAGTGCCCGAAGCAGAAAGATTTTATAACTGTTTCTGTCAAAACTGTGGCAGCCCTATGCCAAGGGTAGTACCAGAGTTAGATGCAGTATTAATTCCTGCTGGTTCTCTCAATACGAAACCACCGGTAAATCCACAGGGGCATATCTTCTGGGATTCACGTGCTGACTGGTCATGCAAAGATCAACTACCTGTATATGCTGAATATCCGCCTAATAGTTAAGAACCCATTATGAATATTACTACTAAAATAATATCTCTTTTTTTAAGTATTCTACTTTATTCATCAAATATTTTTTCAGGTCAGGCCATAATTGAAAAAGTAGAAGCTGAATGCAATTACAAAAGACTCTGCAAATTTAATGTCACCATTCGCCACGCTGACGAAGGCTGGACACATTTTGCTAATGGCTGGCAAATTTTTACTCCAAATGGAGATTTAATTGGACACCGGGCACTCGCTCACCCACATGTAAATGAACAACCTTTTACTCGTTCTATAAGAAACATAAAAATACCTGCTAATGTAGACACAGCGATATTAATTGCCAATGATTCCGTACATGGCAAAAGCGATCGGAAATACGTTATTAAGCTTACTTTTACCGACTACTAAACATTTTTTAACAACCAAGAAAATCAGCTCATTGATTTATATAACAACATAAAGCCACTTATCATCAATAAAAGACTAATGACCTGATTAAATTTTTTCTGATCAAACTTCACATGTAAATGATGCCCCGCATACATCCCCGCAAATAAAACTGGAAATAACATAAGCAACATCCATAACACCTCTGCAGTATAAAGACCGCTCAAAGCATATCCAATAATACGCACACCGCCATCAACAAAAAATATCATTGCAATCGTTGCTCTGAATTGCCCCTTATTTAACTGGCGCATTTTTAAGTACACAACATAAAAAGGCCCGCCAGTGCCAAACAGAGCACCTACCATTCCTCCGAATCCACCCGCCAGAATAGCCCACTTACGTCCACCCTGCGGGTTTGGTAATGGCAATAGAGAGTATATTGAATAACACAGAACAAAACCGCCCAGCACTCTAACAAGAAGCTCTTCATCTATATTAACCAGCAACCAGATCGCTATGGCAATGCCTGCTAACGAAAAAGGAATCAACGGCAACATATCAGCCCATGAAACCTGTTTTCTTAAATGATAACTCTGCATCAATGTGCCACTGTAATTTAATAAACCCAGAACCGGCACAATAAAGGTTAGCGGAAAGACAAAAGCCAATAAGGGAATTGCAATTAAACCTGAGCCGAAACCTGATAGCCCTTTTATAATGTAAGCCAGAAAAATAACCGCAATGGAGAACACCATTTGCAGCATGGTAAGCTCAAGTGAATCAATTAACATGAGTAGGTATCAAAAAGATTAAAAGTCGATAGACAGGTAAAAGAAAATAAACCGACCCTGTTCAATGTCAATCTTTAAGGTCGCCCCATGATATAGGGCATAATCAATATATCCGGGAATAGCGCTATTAACATGACATTCACTTGCATGTTGAGGTGACTCAAAATCCCTGTCTTTGTCATACCAGGCCAGTAACATCGCATCCTCATAATGCTTAGCCGCTTCATCTTTTGCCAGATCCATCGCCTGTAAATAATCATTAAGAGGTGTTTCTGGTGATATCTCGACTATCTCAACCCCTGTATAATCAGGCTCAGTTGGCATATTACAATGTGACTCATTTGACATGGTTAATGACTTCTACTTATTACTCTTAATATGAATGACTTATCTCTCCACTTACAATAACATGCGACAGTCCTGTATACGAATACTATGACGTATCGATTACGGAGACCTCCCTACCACCACTGATTACAAGACAGAAGAAGTTATGACACAACAAGATGATAGCGTTAAAACCCAGCATGAAATGATTAAACAGGGTGGACAGATAGAAAAATTTGCCGAGGCAATGGCCCAGTTTTGCAAAGTAGAAGGCTGGAAAAAGCTAAACGATGAGGAAGGAGCCCCTTTTAAAACATTACGTCATTACATTGAAGCTAAACCACCTTACGGTGCCGGTTACCCCGGAAAAACCGGCATGGAAAAAATTGAAGCTTATTTATCTCTTAGCCCGGTAATTAAAGATTACTTTCAACATTGCCATGCTAACTGTTTGTTTGAAATGGCCAAAGAAGAAGGCAGCTCTCCCAATGTTGTCGCTAAACGAGAATGGAATGATGTTAAAGGCGCCAGCCTTGCACGAGCGATACAGGAAAATCCGGAGGAAATATACCTTGAAAAAGCAGCTGCATATGTAGAGGGCAAAGAAAGAGTAAAAGCCAAACCAAGAAAAACATCTGTTGCATCACCTGTCAGGTTAAGTGCAACCCCCGGCCAGCCATATGCATTAGTTAAAAAAATAAAAGAAAGTTTTGATCGTGATTTTATAAAAAGTTTTCTTAATGGTTTTAACATTGAGTCGCTGGATGAAATGATCGAATTAGAAAAAAAATTCTCATTAGCCCTGGTTGCTTTTAACAAGTCAAAACAGACTGATGGCTGGGGCTCAAACAATGTCAAATGCCCTGACTCACTAATAAAAAGAGAACCTGTTATGGAAAAATCCAGTTTTATAGGTGATGAAAGTGAAGAAAAAAATATTCTCTCACTAAAAGATGACGAAGGTAAAATTGTTATTGTAAGATTTCGTGGAACAGGCGTGGGTGCATTATCATTTGACGATAAGAACTAACAAACTTTAATTGAAAAAATTAAATTATTTATAGTAAGCCTCTCCCTCATAACCTGTTATTGAAGATATTAATTTACCAGTTTCTCCAAATTCTATAAAAAAGATCTAAAATTATATTATAGAAATAAAGTAATTCAGGCGTATCATATTCTTATGGGTAACATTTAATTACCCTCATGCCCTTTCTGTCAAACATTCTAATCTGGAGGCGTGTTACTAATGACAGACAAAAACTACCGTTTATCCATTTCTGGAATGTCCTGTGCAGGCTGCGTATCCAGTGTTGAGAAAGCCTTAAACGATGTCACGGGCGTGACATCAGCCAATGTGAACTTTGCCGAACATACCGCCAGTGTAATCGCCTCAGTCGCCGCTGAAACACTGATACAGGCCGTTAAGGAGGCGGGTTACGATGCAGCTGAACTAACCGCCAGTGATGCTGATATAATGGCCAAAAAACAACAGCAGGACTTAACTCATTACAAAGAACTCATTAAAAAATCTCTGGCTGCAGCACTCATCGGTTTACCCTTATTCATTGCCAGCTTACTCGGTATATTGCCCTCATTAGAGAGTTTTTCTAACAGATTATTCTGGTTATTAACGGGCGTTCTTACACTCGTTGTTATGATTTATTCAGGCAGGCATTTTTATCTTGGGGCCTGGAAATCATTACACAATCATAATGCAAATATGGATACACTAATTGCACTGGGCACGGGCACAGCCTGGTTGTTTTCAATGATCGTTGTGATATTCACTAATATATTACCGTCTAATGTGCAGCATGTTTATTTTGAAGCCACCGCTATCATTATTGCACTGATTAACTTTGGCTCTGCATTAGAAACTAAAGCCCGGGGGAAAACATCTGAAGCAATAAAAAGACTCATTGGCCTGCAACCCAAAACAGCACGCGTAATACGAAATGGCGAAGAGATAGATATTCCCATTGAAGAAGTTGGTTTACAGGAAATCCTGCGCATACGCCCGGGTGAAAAAATCCCCGTTGATGGAATAATAATAGAAGGTTCATCAACGCTTGATGAGTCTATGCTAACCGGCGAACCCATGCCTGTAGAAAAAAAGACAGGTGATGATGTAGCCACCGGCACAATTAATAAAACAGGTTCTTTTTTACTTAAATCAACCCGTATCGGAAAAGATACCGCACTGGCACAAATAATTGATATGGTACGTAAAGCCCAGTCCAGTAAACCTGCTATCGGTAGACTGGTAGACAGAGTCGCCGCAATATTTGTTCCTGTCGTACTCATTATCGCCGTCATTACTTTTCTACTCTGGTTTAATCTGGCGCCCGAACTCGGGATCACTTATGCGTTAGTTGCAACCATGACAGTATTAATTATTGCCTGCCCCTGCGCTCTGGGTCTGGCAACACCCATTTCAATTATGGCTGGAGTAGGTAAAGCAGCTGAATCAGGCATACTAATTAGAAATGGCGATGCTCTGCAGCAGGCAGGCAAACTCACTACGATTGTTCTGGATAAAACCGGCACCGTAACACAAGGCCGACCGGCAGTAACCAGCATTAAATCATTAGCACATATATCTGAAGAAGACTGCCTTAGCCTCGCTGCAAGCATCGAAGTATCTTCTGAGCACCCACTCGCTAACTCCATTATTGAAGCTGCAAAAAAACAACACTTACCAATAAACGACGTTGAAAACTTTCAGGCTGTTACAGGTAAGGGCGTTATTGCCAATATAAATAAGCAGCAAGTATTATTGGGTAACAACAAACTAATGCAACAGCAGAATATTGATGTAACGGCGTTACAGGATGAAGTAAAAATACGATCAGCCGAAGCTAAAACACCGGTTTATTTAGCTGTTAACAATAAACTTGCAGGCATTATCACTATTGCAGACCCGGTAAAGAAAGATTCCAGAGAAGCCATAACGAGACTAAAAGAGGCGGGTTTAAAAATTATCCTTCTCACTGGCGACAATAAACAAACAGCGCAGGCGGTTGCCAAAATGGTAGGAATAACCGACATTATTTCTGATGTATTACCTGAAGATAAAGCCCACAAAATTAAACAGCTACAACAAGCTGGAGAAATTGTCGGTATGGTTGGTGATGGCATTAATGATGCTCCTGCACTCGCCATTGCTGACATTGGTTTTGCTATTGGTACGGGTACAGATGTAGCCATTGAAAGCGCAGATATTACGCTAATGCACGGTTCACTACTGGGTGTTGTTAATGCCATTATTATTTCAAATGCGACTGTACGAAATATTAAACAGAATTTATTTGGTGCTTTTATTTACAACAGTCTGGGCATTCCAGTTGCTGCGGGGATTTTGTATCCCGTCATGGGTTTATTATTAAACCCTATGATGGCTGGTGCAGCTATGGCAATGTCATCCGTTACGGTAGTAAGCAATGCCAATCGTTTACGTTTTATAAAAACCGTTAAATCAGGAGGTGAAAAATGATTATACTGGTGAATGTACTGGGGCTCACTTTAATCATGCTGATAATCTGGTGGTTCTGGTTATCTAAAATAAATAGCTGATTGAAATAAAACCTGTTAAAACGACACATTATTTACAAATAACAAGCTGATAATAATTCGTTATAATATGTACATAGCAATCAATCCAGCAACCAGGACCAAAGAACCAGTTCATGAGTGAAATAACAGAAAGTGATTACAGAAAACCCAAACGCCTGACTTTCACTGATGATGAAAAACGTCTGCCCTGGCTAACAACTTTGCTGGATGCTTTTTCCATTATTGATAAAGGTGTAAGCGCCGCAATAGAAAGAGAGCACAAACAGGGGCGTGAACTCGCATGCGCTAAAGGCTGCAGTAGTTGCTGTACCACACATCAGGACATCCCCGTATACCCGCTGGAACTAATGGGCATGAGCTGGTATGTAATTGAAAAATTACAGTCACCCTTACGTGAACAGTTAAAAGCTCAATTATCCAATATCGATAATATACACACATGTCCTTTTTTACTTGAAGGTTCGTGCAGCATTCACCCGATGAGACCTGCAGCCTGTCGTCAGTTTAATGTTCTGGATAAACCCTGTAGTGACGGCGAAGACGCATATCACACACGCAAACAGGATGTCATGATACCGATACAGCACTATATTGATAACGCATTCGATACGATGCTGCCCTTTTATGGCATTAAGAAAAAGGGTGAACGTAAAAAAGCCATCAAGCAAGGGACATTACATTCAATCGCTAAAGCTATGCGTGAGTGCAACTGGCAGACCTTACCTGAAAAAATGGATAAATTTGATAAATGAACCTGCTCAACTCATATCCACTTTTAACTTTTTATGAGCGAGATCAATAACTACACTATTGCTAAGGTGAAAATGCAAAAGGCAATCAGGTTCGCAAAACTTCTGCCCCTAATATCTGTCTGTTATTTTCAGCTTTAAATAAAAATCCAGAACATGCAGTCCATAAGGCTAAATTCATGAAAATAAACTTAAAAAAATACCCTGCTCTTTTTATTATTATAGGTATTGGAATTGTCATCGCTTTTATTCTGGTTAAATCAAAAAATCCGATGCAACATGAAGCAGCCACCATGCCAAGCAAAGCGGTCGATATCATTACCGCCCGGAATATCCCGTTTCGTTCTCGAATAACCGCTTATGGTAATGTAGAGCCCGCTATTACACTTAATGGAATGGCCGAAGTAAGCGGCAAAGTTAGTTATGTCCACCCAAATTTAAAATCGGGTGAAGCCATTCCAGCTGGCACACTAGTCGTACGTATCGAAGCAAAAGACTATACCGTTAGCCTTAAGCAAACAGAAGCAGACCTGCGAGCTAGCCGCTCGGCTTTAAAAGAATTAACAGAAGATGAAAAATCAACAAAACGCTCACTGGTACTTGCAAAGAAAAATCTTAAGGTTGGAGAAGCAGAGTACACAAGAATAGAAAAAATCTGGAAACAACGTGTTATTTCAAAATCAACGCTTGATGCTGAAGAACAGAAAGTATTGCAACTGCGTCAACAGGTAGAAGAACTACAGGGAAAAATAAATAGCTACGACAGCCGTAAACAATCGGTTAAATCTCAGATAATACGAGCAGAACAGGAAGTGAAAAATCGTCAGACCATACTTGGCCGCACTGAAGTCACACTTCCATTTGATGCCCGAATAGGCACTGTAAATATTGAAAAAAATGAATTTGTATCTGTCGGTTCCGTATTATTTGAAGCCATTGATCTGAAGGGTGTTGAGATTAATGCGCACCTGCCAATGGACTCAATGCGAAAACTGGTAACCCATCTGCAGGACACTCCTTTAGCAGGGCAACAGATTGCACATGGCGGCCGTATAAATGACAGTCTGGGTTTAGTTGCCACCGCACGCCTGGTAAATGGTATGCCCGGCGCGGTATGGGAAGCTCATGTACTTCGCCTGAGCGATTCTATCGATCCAACACGACAGACTCTGGGCATTGTTGTGGGTGTTGATGACCCCTATGAAAAAATCATACCCGGCATTCGGCCTCCACTCATTAAAGGTATGTATACCGCAGTAGATATTTTTGCACCGGTACATTCAGCCATGGTAATCCCTCGCAAAGCGGTTCATCAGGGACGTGTTTACATAGCCAATACTGACAACACGCTCAGTATTCGTGATATTGATATTCGACTAATTCAGGCTGAGCTTGTCGTCGTAAGCAACGGTTTAGAAGAGGGTGAACAAGTTATTATTACCGATATGATTCCGGTAATAGAAGGCATGCCTTTACAGGTAAATATCGCAACTGATTTTGAAAAAGAAATGAAACTGCGTGCCTCTGGTGAGCAACTGAGGCTAGCTCAATGATTCGCTTTTTCGCGGCCCACCCAACCATTGCTAACATTCTTATGCTCATAATATTATTACTGGGCGCAGCCTCTTTGCCCGGTCTTAATAAGGAAACTTTTCCTGAAATTAAATTCAATCAGGTTCAGGTAACCGTGGCATACCCTGGTGCCAGCGCCAGTGAAGTTGAAGAAGGTATCTGTAACCGTCTGGAAGACAGCACCGACGGCATTAGCTTTCTGGATGAACGCCGTTGTGAAGCCCGGGACAATGTGGGCATTATGATACTGGATATGCAGGAAATTGGTGACATCAAACAGTTTATGGATGATGTGATCAGTGAAGTCGATGCTATTGATGATTTTCCCGATGATGCGGAAGACCCGGTTTTTAGAGAACTCGGGCGCACCAAACCTGTCGTCAGTGTTGCAATCAATGCTGACCTTTCACAACCCGAACTTAAAGCACTAGCTGAACATTACCGCTCACGCATGCTTGCTTTGCCCGCAATTCCTATGGTTGAAGTCAGTGGTTTTTCTACTCACGAATTCAGTGTACTTATAAAAGCTGAAACCCTTCGACGTTTTCAACTTAGCATCACTGATATTGCAAACTTAATTCAGCAACAGGCCGTAGATTTACCGGCAGGCATACTCGAAGCAGAACAGCGTTCGTACCAGATACGAGTAGAAAATGAACGCAGAAGTATTGAGGAACTTTCAGATCTCGTTATTCTCAATGATGAAAAAGGCGGCCGACTTAAATTAGGTGATATTGCCACTATTGTAGATGAGTTTACTGACAAAGAAGTCCGGGTAGAATTAAATGGACGCCCTGCCGCCCTACTTAAAATCAGCAAAAATACCACCGATGATACCCTCAGCGTATTCAATGCCGTAAAGAATTTTGTAGAAAGTGAAAATGCCGTACTACCAGACTCTACTCGACTGGTTATCACTCAGGATTCTGCCTCCGTTGTTCAGGAACGTCTAAGCCTGTTACTCACTAACGGGTGGCAGGGTTTGTTTCTCGCCACACTTTCACTCTTTCTATTTTTCAGCTGGCGTTACACATTCTGGGTTGCACTTGGTTTACCTATTTCTTTTGTCGGCGGCCTGATGTTCATGACCGTTTTAGGCATTAGTATAAACATGATTTCTATGGTGGCGCTTTTAATGGCTATCGGTATTCTCATGGATGATGCCATCGTTATCTCCGAAAGTATCGAGCACGAGTACCAGAAAGGAAAAACACCACTAGATGCCACCGTTGATGGCATTGGAAAAGTAGCCCGGGGAGTATTGGCCTCTTTCGCCACCTCAGCTATGTTATTTGGCAGCCTGTTATTTCTCAAAGGTGACATGGGGCAGATAATGGGCGTATTACCCGTTGTATTATTATCCGTCCTTACCATTAGCCTTGTGGAGGCTTTTTTAATACTGCCCCACCATCTCAAACATTCTCTTGAAAAACATCAGAATGAAAAAAAGAGTCAATGGCGATTAAATTTCGAAAAAAAATTTGATCACCTACGGGATAGAGTTGTGCAATTTGCAAAGCTGGCAATTACATATCGTTATCTCACCGTTGGCGTTGCTATTGCGTTATTGATTATGACCATCAGTTTATTCCCGGCTGGTTTTATCAAATTTAAAGCGTTTCCCGATCTGGAAGGTGACATACTTGAAACACGCCTGATCATGCCACAGGGAACCCCCTTCAATAGAACAGAAACGGTGGTTGCAGAATTAATTACCAGTCTTCAGACTGCCGTTAAACAGTTACCCCCCGAAAAAAGGGTAATAGATGAAAACGGTCATGAAACTGAAGGCCAGTTAATAAAACAGATACAGGTGTTTTATGGAACGAATGCAGATGCAGGTGAAGACGGCCCCCATCTTGCTACCATTAGCCTTGATTTACTCGATGCAGAAAAACGTATTACTTCGCTTAATGAGCTACGCCGCACCTGGTTGAAGATGACACCTCCTATTGCTGATGCAATCTCCATTCAATTTAAAGAACCCACCATGGGACCGGCTGGCAAAGCTATCTCTATTCGCCTGCAGGACAATGACCTGCACCGACTATCCAAAGCATCCTGGGAATTACAAACCTGGTTGAGTGGTTACCCCGGTGTTTCAAATATAATGGATGACCTTCGTCCTGGTAAACCTCAATTCACTGTTAGCCTGAACCCGGGCTCGCTTACATCCGGACTCAATGCGCAACAACTGGCATTGCAACTACGTGCAGCCTATCAGGGTGTAAAAATCAACGATGTATACAAAGGCCGTGAAGCTTATGAAATAAATGTAAAGTTAGATATTGATAGAGAACATGCACTGCGTGATTTCGAACAACTCAGTTTGTTTAACAAACAGGGAATTGATATTCCGCTGAATGCAATTGCTGATATTTCAGAGAAACGGGAATTTTCTACCATCACCCGCATCAACCATCAACGTACAATAACCATTTCAGGTGATATAGATGCCGATATTTCTAATACCAATGAAATCATAAACGATACGCGAAAACAGTTTCTAACTGATTTGCAAGCACGATACCCCGGGATGTATATCAGCCTCGAAGGAGAAGTAAAAAACAGCAAGGAAACCAATAGTTCAGTACTGGTTGGTTTTATTCTTGGCATAATCGGCGTATATTTTTTACTTAGTTTTCAGTTCAGAAATTATCGCGAACCATTCGTCGTATTAATGAATATACCGCTCGCACTTATCGGTGTCGTGTGGGGCCATAAACTCATGGGGCTTGATATCACCATGCCCAGCATGATCGGTTTTGTTTCACTCGCTGGTATCGTTGTTAATGACTCAATATTACTGGTAGAGTTTGTTAAACGCAGAAGCCGGGAAGGTTTGCTTTTACACGATGCCGCCAGTCAGGCTGTGCGAGATCGTTTTCGTGCCATACTTTTAACATCGGTCACCACTGTTGCGGGCATGCTTCCCCTGTTATTCGAAACAAGCTTACAGGCTCAAATACTTGTTCCAATCGTGACCAGCGTGGTATTTGGCATGCTGTCTTCTACCGTTTTATTATTATTAGTACTACCCGCTGCTTACGCAATTATGGAAGACCTGAACTTACGTGAAACGGAAAAAGACCCCATAAACCTGAATAGATCGACTATAAGTTAAATACCTATTTATCAAAAATACAGTAAAAATTATTTTAAATTGAAAACAAGGAATAAAAAATGAAAGTAGCTTACATTTTCTCTACTCAAGGTCATTCTGTCTCGTTCAAACTTGGAAAAATGATATTACCTCAACTTGAAGAAGACGGTCATGGCGTAGACGTTGTTGGTATGTTCTTTTTTGAGGATAACAATTACGTTTTGCAAAAAGGCAATCCCATAGGCGAGCGTCTGGCTAAAATCGCTGATAAAAAAGGCATGTTATTAATGGGATGCGACCAATGTTGCGAAGAACGAGAAATTGAAGATGGTCTTGTAGACGGTGCAGTTATCGGCTGTTTTCCTAACCTGTATAAAGCTTTATCTGGAAATATGCCCGATCACATAATTACTCTATAAAACTATACGCTTATGTCGGGAATAACATATACGATTATCATTCCTGACAGTAGCAATATAAGCAACTGAATAAATACACTGAAATGATAAAGCGATATACCCGGACTAAATCATAAATTTAAAATTATACTTTAGATTTATGATTTGCTTCATACATACCATTCATAAATTCAGCCATAACCCACAGGTAATTATCAATTTGTTCACTATGGATATCACTTTCAGAACAGTTATGTTCAATTGCCGGAGGGTTATCTATTAAATGCCTCAGGTGAGCAGTATAACGAAGTAATCGTACTTTATACTGAGTATCATTAAACGATGTTGCAGGTACATGATTTTCGGTTTTAGGACTTAACCGTTTTGAATTATCATTCAATTTAGCTGAACTAAAACCTAAGGGGATATTAACAACGCGAACAGCCTGCTCAGATTTCAAATTATTCATAAAATATTCTCCATAAACTAAAAAGTTCGACTTAAGGTCTAAAACCTTTTATCTATTTAGTGAATTTTCATTTCTCTGAAACCAGCTCCCTGTATTCCTTCAGGGTATATTTAGCCTACCCCTTTCAATATACAAACTACGTTACATCTGTCACAAAAAATCATTACGATAAGAGATATATATCTCACTTTTTAGCTAGAACGAATAAGTCACTAACAAAGTGATTCAATAACATCATTCCAGGCTGCCTGTATATTTTTCAAATTATATCCACCTCCACCCATAGCGAGTATTCGGCCTTTACATACTCTGTCTGCTAATAAACTCAAGCGTTTTGCTACAAACGCATGAAAATCTGATGTTAGATCAAGCTGCGTTATAGGATCACCGGCTAAACTATCAGCGCCGCATTGAAATAAAATAAAGTCAGGATTAAATTTAGAAATAAATGTTTCTGCTTTCTCCCACAGTGCTGTGGCTGTTTCATCCGTAGTATACGGCGCAAGAGGAATATTAAGCTTTGTACCCTTTGCATTACCAGTACCCGTCTCCAGTATGCTGCCTGTACCTGGATAAAGCGTTGAACCATCCTGGTGAAAATCTACACAACAAAGATCCGCATCATCTTCAAATGAATAAAAAACACCATCACCATGATGTGCGTCAATATCGACATACGCAATACGTAGAACATTATACTGATGTCTTAAATACTCTATTGCAATTCCACAGTCATTAAAAACACAAAAGCCGGCGGCAGAACCCCGAGTTGCATGATGCAAACCCGCTATGGGAATAAAAGCATGGTTACACTTCTCAGACACGATATTATCAACAGCACTTAAAACGCTACCTACCACTACACATGCAGCATCATAAATTCCTCTACGAGCAGGTGTATCACCCGCGTCTAAATAACCCTCTCCACTTATAGACCGTTCAATAACTTTCTGCACATATAACTCTGTATGAAAGAGTTCAAGCTGTTCAATAGTTGCAATCTGACCGGCACATAAACTCACTTTATCGCTAAATTCCCTACGCTCAAACTCCTCTTTGAATTCCCAGTAACGTTTAGGCCCAAATGGATGATCTTCACCAAAATGATATTCCGCTAGTTGATCACTCAATACCAAACATAGTTTAGTTTTCATTTTGTTTTCCAGATATGATGATAATGGTAATATGATTAAGCTATTTTGTTAAAAACGTTATAAATATCAAAAATCAATCTATAATTACTCATAAGACATAACATCAAATCGTCGGTTAATATTTTTAACCTGATGTTTGATTTAGCTTACTATATATTTTTAACGGTCTCTATCAATTGCTTATATTAATAATACAAAATATTTTAATGGGGATTTACTTTTGGGTTTAATAAAAACACCCTCTTCCGAAGATGAATTAGCGAATAGCCTGGAACTTACAAACTGGGCGAAAGATTTTTCATGGCATCAAATTTGCACTATCAGCAAACACATGGAAGCATATACTGCCACAAAAGGCACAGTTATTTTTGATGAGGGATCTGAAGACAATACCATGGCGATCGTTATTAAAGGAAAAATTGATATTATTAAAAGAGAATCAGGCTCGAAGGTAAATATAATAGCCTCAATTTTTCCCTCACAAAGCTTCGGTGAAATGTCATTAATTGATGGTGAAGCCAGATCTGCCCAGGCAATAGCCTCGACAGATGTTGATATGCTATTTTTATCAAAAGATAAGTTATTCGGTTTACTAGAGGACAGTCCAAAATTAGCATTTAAATTACTGCTGATAATTTCACAAATGCTAAGTCAGCGTTTACGTCGAACCAGCGGCAATCTGGTAGCCCAATTAAACAAAGACTAAAACAAAAAAGCCGTGATTAAAAATCACGGCTTTACACATAAAACACACTATACAATATTAGATAATAAAGTTGGCAATCGCAATCAGCATAAACATAACTCCGATCAAAACCCCCACCGTTGTTGCTACACGAGTTAAAATATAACGATCTTCCGTCTGCATATCTACCTCTCGATAACTGTCACTCACAATTTGAGTAACAGTAGCTTAAATATACGTCTAAAATATTTTATTGAGAAATATCAATAAAAATAATTATCATAATTTATAAATATTATTAAAGAATAATGTTTGGTTATATTAAACTAGAATTTAAATAGATACATATCTAATGAGACCAATGAATATATCGAGAAAACTTCATAACTGGCGTGTTTTAAGATCATTAAAAAATCACCCTGTAAAATTTTCAAACTGGAAACATATAAGAACCCTTAGCTGTATTCGATATCTCAGTTCTGTTGAGAAAGCTCGTTTACGCACTTTATGCTCTGTACTCTTATCTCAAAAGGAATTTATAGGTGTTCAGGGATTAGAACTTACTGATAATATGTCACTAATAATTGCCGCACAGGCATGTGTTCCCATATTAAAACTTGGTCTAAACTATTATTCTGGTTTTATACAGATAACAGTTTATCCGAGCGCATTCTGGGTAGTACGCAATGAAATGGATGAAGCGGGAGTTATTCATCGAAAACGTGTTTTACTATCAGGTGAATCCTGGTCTCGAGGCCCTGTTATTCTTTCATGGCAAGACATACAACATGATATAGAGCATCATGACGAAGGACACAATGTGATTATTCATGAGTTTTCTCATAAAATTGATATGTTAAATCGTGGGGCAAATGGCACACCACCAATTCCTGCCGCTACAAGCGAAAAAAAATGGAATGATATTTTTAATTATGCCTATAAGAACCTTCTGGAAAAAATACGCCATCACCATAAACCCAGCATTAACCCTTATGCTGCACAATCACCTGTTGAGTTCTTTGCTGTTGTCAGTGAATACTTTTTCACCGCACCAGAGGTTTTAGGTAAAAATTTTATACAGGTATATAACGAGCTGGCTCTGTTTTATCAACAGGATCCCATCAGACGTAAAACAAAGAACTAACCTTAGCTATAATCACATTGTCTGAAGCACATCACCAAGCTGAGAAATTTATTGATTATCGATTATTCTGGAAAGGCAATTACTTTCAAAAGCCAGGTGTTTGAGAAACACATTGATATCAATGCCAGAAGAATCCAGCTCATATAATGTTTCTGCTATTAATCTCTGTTCATCAGCTTCAGCCTGAAGAATTGAATCAATCACAAACTTATTATCGATAACATGATTGACGCCATCAACAATAATATCCCACTTTTGATAGGGTATTTTTTTATTTTTAAAGAATAATGAAATATACGAGCTGCTCGTTGCAGCAAGTGACTGCCCTTTAGATTTCGAATCCATGATACTTTTAATTCCATCTGCCTACAGAATAACATTACTCTATATCTTACTTCGTATACTACTCCTACAGCAGATCAATGTATGTAACTTGCATTACATTGGAAAAGGTCATATTCCATATGCATTTGCATTTACAGATGAATCAGACATTTATTATCAACTAAGGACATACTTGCGGACACTAATAGGACATATGAGTTAAGTTTACCTGTAACCCCCCCTAAATATTATAAAAAATCTTCGAAAATGCAAGACCGTTAATTAATGTGGACACATCATGTCCGATTAAGTACATGGTGATTTACGCATATAGCTAACATATCGTAATATTCTGTTAAACATAAATGATTAGACGAATATAAAGGGCACACATGGTAGTACCCATCTCAAAGACATTAGATAACCTAAGGGTTTTAATTGTTGATGATAATAAGGATCTTGCCGAATTCTATAGTGACTTACTGTCATTAAACGGCTGTGTTACAAGCGTCTTCAACAATGGTATTGATGCGTTAACAGATTTTAAATTCAAGATTAACAATTACGATCTTATTCTTTCAGATATATCCATGCCAGGCATGACCGGGGATGAACTGGCTGTAGAAGTATTAAAACTTAAACCTGATATGCCT
The DNA here is from genome assembly GCA_003349885.1 of endosymbiont of Galathealinum brachiosum. NCBI lineage: Bacteria > Pseudomonadati > Pseudomonadota > Gammaproteobacteria > endosymbiont of Galathealinum brachiosum. The sequence goes on from QFXC01000013.1 coordinate 494,172, forward strand.
ATTATTTTATGTAGTGGCTTTCATCCAGATTTATCAACTGATGACTTAATGAAATTGGGTATTAAACATTTTTTACCTAAACCAATAGATAGTACTAAACTATTAGATATTATTAATGAGTTAAAATTATGTTAATCTCGTTAGATACTTTTATAATTCAACAGGGTATTTAGAATAAACTCGTTTTAAATAAGCAGGAAAAAATGGGAACCAAGAGTAACGTTATTAGTCGGCTGGATATTATACAAAATGAAATCAGCGCGACAAATCAGCAATTTAAAAAATCTCTCTCCACTATAACGGGTAAAAACCCAAGAACAATACGTCGTTGGTATTCTCTTGAAGCCTGCATACAGGACATCGATCTAAATAAAATTGCTGTACATTTTGGCCATCATGAAAACTGGCTTAAATTTGGTGCTCATAATAACAGCCCATCTTTAATTGATGAAATAATGACATCAAATCATTATGGCGCAGTAATAATGAAAGATGGTGCCGCTGAAAAAATGAATCATAAATTTATAGATATGATGAAACTAACAAAACTTACCCTCGACGCTGATGAAGCATGTAAACACGTATTAAGCTTACAAACTGATGAGACCGTTGGTTTATGTGAAATTTCAGGTCAGATTGCGATGCAAAGCGGTTCACACCACCATACTATGGTTATGGTGATGGGAGACGATAAATCTCATACGGTTGATGTAACAACACTCAATATAAATAATGGCCGTGTATTACGAATTATTGCAGACAAAGGGTTAACACCTTAAACCCCGTTATCTCCATACATTAAATTTAGTTAAACTTTTTGGTAATTGACTCATGAACATAAGCAATCATGAGTTCATTGCCTTCAGACTTAATCACCCGATACCATTCATTCACTTTACCCACTATTTTCAACTTAGTACCATCCTGAACGGTCGCGATCACCCTGCCCTCAGGCGAGGCTCGTAATCTACCTCCGTTTGGTGCAACAATAACTAAAATATCAGTTTTATACCCCGGACATGCATGACTACCAAAATACTCTAGTAGGCTTTTATTTTCATTTTCCGCAATTAATGCACCAGTACTGCTTTCAGACAACAAACAATGATTAGAACGAAACAGTGATTCAAGCAAACCCTCATAAGTAACTCTATTTTTATACTTACTTACCTTTTCACGTATATCACGATTACTTAGCGGTAAAGCTATTACCTGTTTTTTTCGTGTTAGTGCGTCATTAAGAATATGACTCAGGCGTTTACTCTGCTCTTTACTTAATACATTTTTTCTACCACAACCTAACAGCATAACAAGTGACTCTAACTGATTCATAGAGTCGCGCCACTGATTGCCCGTATCAATACCTTCATAAGCGTCCATCCAGTTATCCACAGTACCACATGCTAAAACAGACGAACTAAATGAAATTATCAGATTAAAAACACAAATTCTAATTAATATCATCAAACACTCTCAAATTTAATATGAAAATTTATACAACGCAGTTTCTTCCATTATTTTTAGCTTCGTATAAACGCTCATCAGCAAGCTTTATAATTCTGTCCAGATTATTGTCTTTATGATAAGTTGCCACGCCAATACTGACCGTTACCGTAATTTCATTTCCATTACACCTTAAAATATTACAGGCTATTTGAGAACATATTTTTTCAGCAACCATCGATGCATACTTTCCATCTGTTTCGGGTAATAGAACCAGAAACTCCTCACCTCCCCAACGTGATATCTGATCCTGCACCCTCAAACCAGCCTGAATATCATTTGATATTATTTTAATAACCTCATCACCACAATCATGCCCGTTTTTATCATTAATATACTTAAAGTGATCAATATCAATCAGTAATACACTGAGCGGCTTTTCATTTCTTTGTGTTCTTGCCTGCTCATAAACCATCAAATCTGAAATAGCCCTGCGATTAAGTAAATTCGTCAGTGGGTCATGCATTGCAGCATGATAAAAATCCTGACTTAACTGATTAATTTTACCCTGTGATAAAAACAGAGCATTTTCACCAATTCGAGCCGTTAAAAATATACCAATTTGTGAAGCGATATATCTCACTCTAAAGTCATCGCTATACATATTGTTCCAGTACGGGTCTATAGCAAACAAATAAATAGCCGCCAGAGAAATAAACAAAAAAGCTAACCAGTTACATGCAGGGGAGCCATAAATAAATACAATTAACACTATGTATATATAACCCCATAATGGCCCTGTACCATTCACACCACCATCAATTATCAGGAAAAAATACATAATGGCTATTGACAGTATAAGCAGACCTTTACTGATACCTTCATGCTTCTTTCTGACTGCATAGAGCTGAGAAATCACCAGTAACGCAAACACACTATAACAAACCGCTGTTATATGCAGATACCCCTGATAACCACTATAAGTACCAAAAATCAGAAGAAATACCATGCCTAATTTTGTAAATAAATTAAGAATACGCAATCTTCTTTCATGATCAATAGACTGCAGTAACTGCTCAAGACCAAGCTTGCTTTCTATTTCTGGTGATTTATGTGTTAACTTGTTTAAAGACATAATTTAATTCGATACCGCATTGATTAAATAGTTTGAAATGGCTCATTTATGACGCATGTATATTACATCGACTATTCAAATAAGATATGAAACAGATCAATATATAATATACGATTATAACTCATTTAGACTCCGCCCTCCATATAAGATGAGAAGTTAACTTATTGATAATATTGATTTTATCAAACACCACATTATTAAAGCAGACAAATCGATTGAAATATTATTAACAGCAATGATACTTAATGCTGGAGATGTAACATGAATTTATTTAACTATGATCCAGCTTTAAATCTGTTGCCCTGTGATGGAGAGGTCAATTGCTTCGGCAATATTTTTTCAGTCCGGGAAAGTGAGCTTTATTTACAGGGGTTACTCAACAATATTGAGTGGAAAAATGATGAGGTTATAATTTATGGCAAACACATTACTACCAAACGCAAAGTAGCGTGGTACGGTGACAATAATTTCGCTTATCGTTATTCAAATATTACCAGACATGCACTTTGCTGGACAAAAGAGCTTTTAACGTTAAAAGCAATCGTTGAAAGCCACACAAATGTAACCTATAACTCCTGTTTATTAAATTTATATCATAATGGGGATGAGGCAATGTCCTGGCATTGTGATGATGAAAGCACATTAGGTAAAAACCCGAATATTGCCTCACTTAGTTTTGGTGCTGAGAGAAAGTTCTCTCTAAAACATAAAACCAGCAAGCAAACAGTTTCACTTTTATTAGAACCCGGTACTCTATTAGTAATGAAAGGCACCACACAGAATAACTGGTTGCATTGTTTACCTAAAATGAAAAACATCCCTTCACCAAGAATTAACCTCACCTTTAGAACATTTGGTTAATTTATATACATAAAATGCCAAAAATTATACTATTTCACATATTGAAATAAAATAATCAACTAAACTAACATTAGTTTTCTTATCAGGTGCATTAAGTATGAACAATTTTAAATTACCACTTTTACTGGCTTTATCACTCGGCACAGGCAACGCAAGTGCAGATGCACTCGGCCTATACGTAGGTGGCGGCTCATGGAATCATGATGCTAACGGTACATTTGGGACCCTTGGTGATGATGTTATTAATGTAGAATCAGACCTGAGTTATAGTGAAGAATCTGATATTTATTATTATGCAGCATTTGAACACTTCATCCCTCTTCTACCAAACCTGCGCATTGAAGGTGCGACTCTGGGGCATACCGGAACCGCAACTAATTTAGATTTCAATGGCGTTACAGTTACCGGTGATTCATCCATAGACCTGGATACAACGGATGCAATACTCTACTGGCGTTTGCTTGATAACTGGGTGAATTTTGATTTTGGTTTAAATATTCGAAAACTGGATGGCGAATTCACCATTGATACTGAAACCGTTTCCGTATCTGAAACTGTACCGATGTTATATCTTGCGGCTCAATTTGACCTTCCGTTTAGTGGCTTTTCAGTTGGTGCAGATATAAATACCATTAGTCTGTCAGATGTCACTTATCAGGATGTTCGTTTACGCGCAATTTATGAAATGGGCATAATTGGTTTTGAAGCAGGTTATAAAACAACCACCCTTGAGCTTGATGATGTGAGTAACGTTGACGCTGACCTTGAATTTAAAGGCATAATGATTGGTGCATTTCTACATTTTTAATATATAAATGAGCAAGGACGCTTTTTTATTCCGATATCCATATCACTTCTTATTTTAATTATTCTCTGTACCATTCACCGTCATCTTGCAGCTTCATCCATAAAAAACTAAACCAGTAAAAAACACCGGCTTCAGTTTTAGAAGGGGCTGTGCAATTGTATTTCGTTCTGCCGGCTTTGATGGTTTTATTCGCTTTAACATCTACTATGAGCTTTCTATGGTCAATCCAGTCCACCTGTATGCGTCCCTGACCCGATGCATAACATGCCAGTGCTTCTTTTTTATAATTACCCGGTGATAGTTTTATTCTCATAACGGGTATAGCTTCATCTTTTGACACAAGCCCATCTAATGGAGATAAAACCGTCACTGGCAGCCTTAGGCTAGATATTTTAATTTCAAAATCTTCTATTGAATCAAAACCGGTTGCGATTGAAAAACGTGGAATAGCCTGAAAATCAGTTGAATAACTCACTGCACCTGACTGCTGCCCGAGACCAAAATAATTCATTTCTCGTAATATATTTTTTACTTTATTTGAGTATTCGCCATAGGGATAAGCTACCACTCTGACAGGATTTTTAACGTGTTGCTGCAAGGTTAACTGCGCCTGGTGTATTTCATTAATAATACGCTGGCGCCACTGTATTTCATTTTCTGTTGAAGTTTGACGCACAAAATGTGTATGAGACAAACTGTGGTTTCCCACATCTCCACCATAACGCTGTATCTCTCTCAACTGCTGCCAGCTCATAAAATTACGATAACCCTCACCAATATAGTTCGTGGTAACAAATACCGTAAAAGGCCAGCCCCGGTCTTTTAAAATGGGAAAAGCCTCACTATATACAGAACTGTAAGCATCATCAAAGGTCAATACAACGGTTTTAGGGGGTATGCGTTTACCGGTACTAAGGTACATTAATATTTTAATTAAGGGCCAGACAATATATTCATTATCCTCAATAAACTGCATGTGCTGTTTAAACACATCAGGGCTGACGCTGGTGTCCGGGTGAGATTCAGTTGAAACATGGTGATACATTAAAATAACAGCACTATTACCGGACAGAACAGGCTCTGAATAAGCCCTCATCGCATGAGCGGCATCAGATAACGCGAAATACAGACAAAATAATCGGATAAAAATCAACACGTTACACCTGATACCCATCAGTTTTTCAGTAAATCATCCAAAAGAAGAAATACCGGTATTTATATAACAACAAATCAAGAAATTCGAAATAATGTGAATTATGTCATATTTCTAAATCCATACTTACGCTAAATTGTTGATAAGCGTAAAAGCCAAATGATAATAAATTTTACAACCGGTTCTTCTTATTAACGAATAATGGTTAAAAATTATGTCATCTGCCTTAATAAAGCTAGCTACAGCTACACCCTCAATCGATCTAGCTAAATACGATCGTTTATCTAATATATTATTAAAATCCAATACTACCGACGCTAACCATACAGCCTCCTGCATGACAGAAGGGCAACTGGATATTCAGTTTGAAGTAACTTTAGATGTGGATGGTATAGTTACAGACATCTCAGAATAAACTGAGTTTCAGCTCTAAACCCACCAGCTGTTTAGCAATTAATTTTTATTTAATTACTTTATAAACCTGCGTCAGTTAGATATATGAACTAATATATCTGTATACCGCCATTTTCACAGTTTAAGTTTATAATTTATTTAATGTTACCCAGTCACTCGATTCAATTTCAGACCTATTTTAAATCCATTCTTATCTGGTTGGTTTTCACGTGTGTTATAGGTTATTTTCAAATGAAATACACCTTTCAGCTAACCCACCTTAAGCCTTTTTACTTTATCGCACCCGGTGTTATCGGTTTAATTTTTGGCGTAATGACAGCTCGAATAATATTATTAAATAATAAACTCAAATGGATCTCTAAACGTGACCCACTCACTGGCGCTTATAATCATGGCCACTACAAACAGATGTTAAATGAATGGTGTGATGAAAAAGCCACATTTTCATTAATTTTGATCGATATCGATCATTTCAAAAAAATAAATGATGAATATGGACATCAGGCTGGAGATAAAGCGCTCATCCGTGTCAGTGAACTGGTAACTGAAACAAAACGGATATACGATATTTTTGCACGCCATGGGGGTGAAGAGTTTGTATTACTCACACCAAGAACAAAACTGCTTGAAGCATCTGATATCGCAACACGACTATGTCAGATTATTAGTGAAGCTCCCATGCCTTCTGACATGAAATTAACCTGTAGTTTTGGTGTTTCTCAGTTCAGAGCCGACAGTGATACATCCAGCAGTGTATTTGATCGAGCAGATAGAGCTTTGTATGGCTCAAAACATAATGGCAGAAATCAGGTATCCCTTGAGGAACCCTAATCATTTTCACAACACCGTTCAAACACATACGCATGTTCAAGAAACACACCGCTACACAAATAAAGAAGATATTACTTACTAACCCCGTTTAATTGAATCCAAAGAAAATAAATCGGCGCTATCCTAAAGCACTCGCATTATTATTTTTATTTATAGTATTACTGAAAAATGAACAACGGCTTTTAATAATCTATACTCAAAACATAACTAAAATAATGGGAAAATTTATATTTAAACATCATGCCAATAAATTACATATCAAACTTCCATATTGATAATGTAGCAATGCGTTATAGTGATTTCGCACCCCGCTTATTTAATTATTGCCTGTCACTTGGTATGAAAGCAAATAACATCATGCCCTCACGTGCTTTCTGCTCTGATGAAAACCAGGGTTTTCCTATTATTCTAATTGCAAAACACTTTGCAACTTTCCCGTTTAATCATGGGCGTGTTGGTGGTGTAGTAGCTACTGACCGACATGGCCCACATGCACAACACGGAAAAGACGTAGTACTTATTCAGGCTAGCCACGTAGGTTATAACTCTGCAAATAATGAGTTTGGCTTATATCGCCGATTGCAAACAGAGAAACACGAGTTCTCTGAGGATTGTGGGGCCATTTGTGGCGTGCTTCACTGGTATAAAGAAGAGTATGATTTTGCCTGCCAGCATATTGCACTAAATATTGAAAATGGTCAGAAAATAATTATTATCGATAATCAACTGCTAAACACGGATAGAGAGCAAGGTATTTTTTTAAATCTGGACAAGCTTATTAATAACACTGTAATTAAACATACTTACAGCACCGCTAAAGCATTTCAGGCATCAGATGAACTTATTAAACTCGTTAATACTAACTGGCCTGACAAAAAATCAGCTTTCAACAGACGCCTGCTGCCAGAGCACTTTTATTTTAAACATAATACAGATAACACACTTGCCAGTGGTATACTCAATCACAACCTGATTAAATCTATGCCTGAAATAATCTGTAGCCAATCACCCGAACTTAGTGCAGCACAGATAAATACTCAAATTGAGTTTGATCGAACATACCGAACTATCATAAAAGAAAAAGCCTACCGGGGTAAAAAAATAGTATTTATTTCCGGCTTGCATATCGACATCTCACCCGACGAAGACCAACTATTTCCATTAACAAAATTTATTCCCTGGGCTGCTTATATTCAGGACGAAAATGGCGAGGGTTACACACTAGAACAACAGGATATTTATCTGGCTCTTAAACAACAAAGCAAGGAAAATCCACATAAAATCGACTTGACCAAAGCAATACATCAAATGGAAAAACAGGCAGAAATTAAACTACAGGTGGATATAGATTAAATGCGGGGCCCTTGCCTCGAATCATATAACCGCGCAAGCTAGCAAGAGACAAATGATTACCATCGGTTAATTGTATTCCGGCCATAACTGTTGGTAATCGCAAGTCAATTAACTGATGCTCAACCTGATTAACTTTATCTAATTTAGTAATGCTATTAACAGATATTATTGCCACAATAATCACTACCAAATCAAACCCTAAAAACAACTTATTCTTTATTGTTAACTTCATATCTTCTCCATAAATGATATTGAAATATTTTTAAAATGTAGTTAATTAAGATTAAGAAAACAACTGGAAACAATGACACTTAGGACCATTGAGTCATTTTAGCGTGGTAGAATTGAGCGCGAGCCTGTACAAACTCATCTGAACTTTGATTTAATTCAATTGGGATTTTATTAATAATTTACTACTTTTCCCGCATATACTTAACAGGCAGCACTTACTACATCATTATTTTTATCCCTACTTCAGCACCTCCCTGAGATTTTGTTGATTTATTACTAACATATTGTTTATATTTTTTATGATTAAATTGATTTTAAACTCACACGTTTTTAAACACTTTACAGACATTATTTGGAAATTCCTTGTATCTTTGAACAATCAGAGACAGAAAATTCTGATAGTGCACGCTTTTTTACAGTTCCATTAGATATTGTGAAAATATTCTCTAACACTTATAACTACATCTCTTCGAAATATAAATAATACAAAAATCAGTGCATCCCACCCACATTCGCAGTGTTATTAAACACAGTTTTCTACAAGTAATCAGGTTCACCCTGACCCGGATTTAACCTTCATTTAACTGACGAACTGCAGAATATAAAGTTGCTTTATCTACTAAAATTCATAGTTACTGATAAAAACATTATCAGTTGATTACAATTTTAAGGAGAAGATTATGGATGTAACAGGTCCCGCTGGTAACGCTTCACAGGCTATTTCGATCTCACCTCCACCAGAGACGAGTGAGGTTCAGTCAGCCTCCAGTACAGATGTGCCAGAATCAGAGGCCGATCAGGAAGTCGCTTCAACACAACGTATTGACCCCGACTCTAATGTTGGCAACAATGTTGATACTACCGCTTAGCCTGATTTTGTATCTCTCAATAATCATCAATAGACACATTGATGACAGAACACAATAATCTCTATTATTTGAAATTACTGGATCTGTCACTATTCAAAATTAATATTTAATTAGAACACTACTAAGGAAGTTGCGTTATAGGGAAATAATATTTTTTATAAACATGGTAAACACACCGGAATTTGAATCTAGTACATCATCATTATGATCATCCATTTTAGTATATTCGCCAAACTGCCTTAAACGAATTTTGTATTATAAAAAACGAGTTAGTTATTCACCTTTTTCATGTGCTAATACCTCTATACCGGCCCGGAGACAGCTCAGAAGTTTCATTTTTTAATATTTGCGAAAATTAGAGAACATGAAAAATAAATTCATATTTACTAGGCACCAATAAAGAGCATGGCTCCGCCAGACAAAAATAGAGTCACTTACCACGGCAGCAGACAACCGAGTGATAACTAAGAATAACGAAAACAGGTAAGATTTTTTATCTTTAGAAGCCACAATCATTGCCGACCTATTAGAACAATTTTTATCAGAATCAGCAGAACACCAGATCTCAGTCTTTTATTTTCTATTAACGTCTAAATTACAAAAATTTAATACCAGGACGTTGAACATTTTAACTCTATCTACATCAGAAAATAAAAAGTGGAGCCAGAATTTCAGCTCCACCCTTTAAATCAGAACATTAAATTTTATTGAGACACTGGTATCATGTCATAAGTTAACTCACCTAGAGGAATAAGATTCATTCCTGATACTGCCGCAGGAAGATCAAGAGAGACTGAGTAATTTACAATTTTCTGTAAATCATCCAGCACTGCTACTGGCAACTCTTTATAGCTATCCATTTCTTCAGTACTCATAGCAGCAAAAGCATCCTTGAACAGAACATTAAACATAAAACCGGGCTCCAGAAAACTAATAACTAACATATCGTAATCACCACTACCCGAAGTGCTCTCAATAGCCGTTACAGTTATTTCACAGGGTAATGCAGGAGCATGATGACGCCCTGTTGCCAAAGCTTCTTTTGCATATTTAGGTGAACACGCCTCAATCACGAAGTTCTTGTAACCAGCTGCACCATCATCTGCACCAACACCAGGTAATCCCAGTGGTAACTCACGCCCTGAACGCCAGCTTGAACCCTCACTCAATATTGAATCAAGGACAGGATTATGAATACCATTTTGAACACCAGATTCATCTGCCATCGTTTCAATAATCGTAGCAGCAACTTCTTTAACCTGTGCTGACGTAAATTCAGTTCCGTCATTCTTCATGTAACCATAATGAAGATATGGAGAGTTATAGGGTGAGTTTTCAACAACACTAAGTATCTCGTCTTCTGTATAAGCAGGCCCCAGTTTTTCTGATAAAGCAGTATAGGAAAGATCTGCAGCATCTAATGCATGGTAAACAATGGCTTTTAGCTCATTTTTAACTGCACCAGGTAATTTGGAAATTTCATCTGCGAAAGCCGCATCTTCCATTTGAGGACCAAAAACAACATCACTAAAGAACAGGCTGAAGATAGCTTCAGGATTTAGCATATCAACGTAAATGTTTTCACCATCGTTATACACTGTTACTTCACAGGGTAGAGTTGGCGCATGAATAAATCCATTAGCGACTTTCGATGTATCATCATCAGTAACTACATTTGTTGCTCCTAGTGCCTTTTTGGCATAGTAGGAATTACATATATCCATTACTTTAACTTTATACGCTCCGGATTCTGCATCATCAGGATCAATAGTCTCAATTGAGGGTATCTGTAAAATAGCATCACTGAGTGTTGCAGGGTCTTCATCTGAACCACCAATGATCCAGTTTGCAGGAAATCCTGACGCAGCAACATCATCCTCTTTCTCAATGTACAGGTGAATGGCATCGGCTACCGTCTGTGCTTTGCTGTATGTATCAGCATAATTAACACTGCCATCTATATTTTTCACAACCTCCAGAGTCGCTATTCTTTCAAACGGTGTGAATGTTGAAGGAGCAGAATCATCACTGCATCCATTTATGCCAAGTACAAAAGCAGCAGCAAGACCAATGGATGAACATTTTTTCAATAAGCCAGTTTTTTTAACAATTTTCATGATCTATATTTCCCCTCAAGGATTATATTTGTTGTAATTAATCACATGCAAAAATTAAAAATTTTCACAGTAAAATTCAAGTTGAAGTCATTTAAATTGATAGTAAGGGGGAGGAGTTCTCAGATATGTAATCACTATCTGCTTAATAACTTTAGCTAACAAACCAGAAGATGCCATGAATTACTTCGTTCATTTTCGTTGATTTTTAATAAGAAACAATATCGCTGGATATCAACAAGTTACAACCCACTGTTAAAAATAAACATTGTATTTAACCGCAATTACTCAAAAATATTTAGTTGCAAGCTGACCATAAACCCAACTTTTTTTGATAATTGATAAAAATTATTCGAGAAATTCGGTCGGATCAGGAAAAAATGCTTATTTATTGAATAATTTAAACTGCTGTCCAGAATAGAAAAATGATGATTTGAAAGTGATCGATTTTATCTCTAATAACAGACTTAAAAAAACTAAAGTGACTTTTTATTTTCGTTCGACTTTGTAGGCTGTTTTTTGTTCTGGAATTCATGTTTATTACGTTGAATATAATCTTCTAGCATCTGCATGGTAATAGCCCCCTGCTGCCTTGCAACCAGTTTACCTTCAGGGCTAATTATAAATGTTGTAGGTAAAATGGTGACATTTCCAAACGGGGTTACCTGCTCAAACGGCACTGATAACAGTGGAAAACTAATCTTCATTTTGTCCCTGAAACTTGCCATCACCTCTATGGGTAACTCCTCCTGGTTAATACCTAAAACCACCGCATCAGTTTCTTTATGCTGATTGTGAAAAACACTGAGTTCTGGCATCTCCCTCAAACAGGGCCCACAGAAGATCCCCCAGTAGTTAACAACAATCCATTTGCCACGATACCGTTCAATCGTATGAAGATCACCCTGTAAATCTTTTGACGAGAAACTGATAGCCTCTGCAGCAGACGTTACCTGAGAAAATAACTGAGAAGATAAAAGAAAAATAGATATTGAAATAATAAGTTGTTTAATCGACATTGTTCACATATATCAGGACAAATTGTAATTAAGAATATATAAGCTAACTATTCTGTTTGCTATTATATTTAACATATTTTTCTAATAACATTTGTTTAGAAATATAAGCTTCCAGTGCCTGTTTTGTGATTACACCTGCTTCACCGGCAACTACATTTCCTTCGGGATCTACAATATATGTAGTAGGTAGTACGGGCACCACGCCTAACGGTGTTTCCCTCACTTCTTCGCTAAGCCAGACTGGGTATGGGATTTCGTAAGCGCCAACAAAACCTTTTAATTGAGTCTTGTTAATCGTCTCATAATTAATGCCAATAACAACAATATTAGAATCTATGTTTTCTTCATGCAATTTAGCAAGATCAGGTAATTCTTTAATACAACTACCACACCAGGTTGCCCAGTAATTTACAACAACCCACTTTCCTTTGTATTGTTCCAGTGACTGTATATTGCCATTTACATCCGGTAGTTTATATTCGACAGCACTTGATGCTGTACTTATTAAAAATAAAAAAGAGCTAATAAAAAAAATAAATAATTTGTTCATAATATAACCGGGTAATTAAAACTGTGGGTAAAAAATTCCCCCGGGTTTGCCTGCCATGTTATTCGTGGGTGAATAATCATGACAGTGCTGCAAACCACGAGGGAAGATTCCCTTTAACGCTATATGCTATGGAAGCATGTTGTACTTGATTTGAACACCTTCGTTCATAGCAATACCTGAATTAACTTCAAGTGCCGCTTTAACAATGTTCTGCAGGTCAGTCATAATCAGACCAGGGATTGCGCCAAACTTTGACTTATCTTCTTCTGAAATATCAGCAAACAATGATTTCAGCATGAAGTCAGGGTCAAGGTAGCTAATTACCAGCTTAGTACCACCGTCAATGATCTTCACAGTAATTTCACATGGCAGTGCATTTACGTGAGAAAGACCCGTGCTCATCGCCATCTTCGCATATAAAGGAGAACATGCTTCGATGATGTGGTTTTTGCCAGGGATAGAGATAGGCGCTATACGTGCTGATCTCCAACTTGATTTAGGACTCAGAATACTATCAAGAGTTGCACCTGTTTCTTCGTCAATAACTGTTGGGTGAACACCAGGTGTTGAACCTTCAGCTTCTTTACTTAATGTATCGATAATAGTCTGTGCTACTGTTTTAGATTCAGTTTCAGTAAATACACCACCATCAACCTTGGTATAGCCTACGTGCTTGTATGGAGATTGCTGATCACTTGAAGCGACTACTTCAATGATATCTTCCATGCTGTCATAAACTGGACCAATTTTCTTATCCAGAATTTTCGTTGCAGGATCAAAATCTAACAGAGCGGCATAGATAGTTGCTTTAATTTCATCTTTAACCTGTGGAGGCATTGCATATAGTGCATCTCTGAAATCTCTATCTGCCATTTCTTCACTAACGAGTACATCGCTGAAGAACAGAGTAAAGATTGCTGATGGATCAAGCATATCTACATAAATTTTATCCTCGTCTAACCAGATAGAAACTTCACAAGGTAGAGCAGGTGCATGTGAATAACCATTCACAATATATTTACCCGTACCGTCTTCAGCACTTCCTGTAATTGGATCTACACCCATCGCCAGTGCTGCATATTTACCATTACAGAAATCCAGTACATTGGCTTTCTTGGTATTGGCTTTTGTTACCACACCAGTTTCTACATAAGTTGCATCATTTGGATTAATAGGATCAGGTGAAGGAATAGCCAGTACCGCATGGTTGATTTCATCATCAGTACATACACGGGTATCTATACATGTCTTACTAGTACCACCCAGTTTCCAGTCAATACCCTGAATAACATCACTACCCAGCTGATCAGCTTCTTTCATTCTTGCTACATAAGTTGCCAGCGCAACTGAAGCTTCGCGTGCTTTTGCATAACTTGCAGTGTAGTCAATTTGACCTTTTACGCGAACAACATTCATTGATGCGATTCGGCTAACCGGTGTAAATGGCTTGAAGCCCTGCTTTGATTCTGGAGCACCAGCAACCGCTGCTGTAGATCCCATTGTTAGACCCAGTGCGAGTAACACACCACCACATACTGATTTTTTAACCCACTGATTTACAGTAGACGTTGATTTCACTTTCATTTGTTTCTCCAATTATTTTTACATTTAATTATAAATTGCTATGAATTCACCGAAGGCCAGCTTTTTCATTTCAATTTGTGATTAAAAGATTAAACAGTTGATGGAGATTTATCTATTGTTTCGTTCGTCAAAAATCGTGCATAACAGTACAATAAATTTTCTTTTTATTTATTAGTGAGTTAGATAAAAAATAAAACAGTTTGTACGAAATTGTACGAAGCAATACAGACCTGACATTTGATTTGTATCAAACATAAAAAAAGCTCATCACCTGTACAGGTGATGAGCTTTTCTGTGTCAACTAACAATTTAGCTTAGTCGTCGTCATTTTCTACAACAACTTCTGAACCAGATGCTTCATAAATAGTGTATTTCTATCATCCTGTTACTAAAAAAGAAGTATTCTCGATGACAGCAATCTCAAAGTATAGGGGACGGAGGGATTAAAATTTAATCCCGCCGTCCCCTTTTAATAGAAACTATACTGCGACTTCTAATTTTTCTTTTTTCAATTCTCTTTCAAGAATAAAACAGGCAAAGGGTATAACTGATGCCACTATCACTAACATCCAGAACATTACCGACCAGCCCTGTTTGTGACTCACGGCCAGTGATAAAACAACATAAGCCAACCAGAGCAAACCGTGAGTCATACCAACTATCCACACAATATCAAATGCAGCGAAGTAATATTTAGCTGGCATGGCGATCATGAAAAGAGCGATGAGTGAAAGGCCTTCGATAATGCTTAGTGTTCTGAAAGTATTTAACATATTAAATCTACTGCTATAAAAAATTAATGGGTATAAAACAAAACAGCCACTCTATAGAGTGGCTGTTTTGATATAAATATGGTGGCTACACCGGGATTTGAACCTGGGACCCCATCATTATGAGTGATGTGCTCTAACCAGCTGAGCTATGTAGCCGTTTTTACTAAGTAGTCATTGCTAATATTGACTGCAACGAGGGCGCGAATTTTGCTTGTTTTCGGAGGTTTTGTCAAGGCTGTTTGGGGATATTCTATCATCAAAATAGCTCCATTTACCGACAGACACTGGATTCCTGCCTACGCAGGAATAACAGCGCTACTTATACATTAAATCTGAAATGCAGCACATCTCCGTCCTGTACGACGTAATCTTTACCTTCTACTCTGAGCTTACCCGCATCTTTAGCGCCAGCTTCACCGTTGTACTCTATGAAATCATCATATGCCATGGTTTCGGCACGTATAAAGCCTTTTTCAAAGTCTGTATGGATTACACCCGCCGCCTGTGGTGCGGTTGCGCCTACTGCTACTGTCCAGGCTCTTACTTCTTTTACACCTGCGGTGAAATACGTTTGCAAACCAAGCAATGTATAACCCGCTCTGATTACTCGATTTAAACCCGGCTCTTCAAGCCCCATTTCATCGAGGAAGTCTTTTTTCTCTTCTTCGTCCAACTCAATTAACTCTTCTTCAATTGATGCACAGACAGCAACTACCTGAGCGCCTTCTGAGTTCGCATGCTCGGTTATCTGGTCTAGCAAGGGGTTATTTTCAAAGCCATCTTCGCTCACATTAGCGATATACATGGTGGGTTTAATTGTTAACAGATGTAAATCTCGAACCTGTAAAACATCATCTTCACTCAGCCCCATGGTGCGCACCATCAGACCTTCGTCTAAATGCGCTTTTACTTTTTCTAATACGGCGATTTTTGCTTTTGCATCTTTATCTCCGGATTTAGCCACTTTTGCAGTTTTAAAAATCGATTTTTCTACCGATTCCATATCCGCCAGTGCCAGCTCGGTATTGATAACATCGATATCATCTAACGGGCTGATTTTACCGGCCACATGAACAATGTCATCATTTTCAAAACAACGTACAACCTGTGCGATCGCATCGGTTTCACGAATGTTGGCTAAAAACTTATTACCCAGGCCTTCACCCTTGGATGCTCCGGCAACTAAACCCGCGATATCAACAAATTCCATGGTAGTAGCCAGTACTTTCTCGGGTTTTACGATTTCAGCTAATGCATCTAAACGTGAGTCAGGCATAGGCACCATACCGACATTAGGCTCAATGGTGCAGAACGGATAATTCTCCGCCTGAATACCGGCCTGTGTAAGTGCGTTGAATAAGGTGGATTTACCTACGTTTGGTAAACCGACTATGCCGCATTTGAAACCCATGATGTTTTCCTGTGTGTACTGGTTATTTACTGTGTAGACGATGCACGGCTTTTTCCCAGCTGCCTTCAGCTAGCAGGGGGAGCACTCTTAAAGCATCATCTATTGAATTATCTATGCTGATTTGCTCATCTTGCGATGCCCGGTGCAGCACATAGTCCGACACCTGATCCCGATTACCCGGGTGACCGATTGCAATTCGTAATCGGTTAAATTCTTTTCCCATATGCGCAATCGTATCGCGCAGGCCATTGTGCCCACCATGACCACCGCCAGTTTTTAACTTAACAGTACCTGGCTCTAAATCGAGCTCATCATGAGCGACCAATATATTTTCAGTGGGAATTTTGTAGAAAGAGGCCAGCTGTTTTATTGCTAAACCACTGCGGTTCATAAAGGTGACGGGTTTGAGCAACCAGACATCACGGCCCTCTAGCACGACTTTACAAACATCACCTGAAAATTTGTTTTCAGGACGAAAATGCGCGCCCTTTAGGCGCGCAATTTCTTCAACAAACCAGAAGCCTGCATTATGTCGTGTCTGCTCATATTTAGAACCCGGATTGCCGAGACCGACAATGAGTTCAATGTTTACAGTTTTAGCCGACATAGATGCAGGTTGACTGACTACTCTTCAGTAGCGTCGTCTTCTGCTGCAGCTGCTGGTGCTTCATCTTCTTCTTCAACCACAACTTTTGGTGTGTGAATTGAAACAACGGCTGTATCGTGATTTTCATCACCATGAGTCAGTGCAGCAAGCTCAACACCCTTAGGTATATTAAGCTCTGTAAGATGAATTGATTCACCAGTTTCTAAAGCTGAGATATCCACTTCAATAAACTCAGGAATATCTTTAGCTAAACAGATAACTTCAACTTCGTTTACTACGTGACTTACCTGACCACCAGATTTAACACCTGGAGACACGTCTTCACCTGTGAAGTGTAACTGTACGTGCATGTGCATTTTCTTCTTAGCATCTACACGCTGAAAATCGATATGCATAATATCAACTTTAAATGGGTGATGCTGGATGTCACGTACAATAACCTTTTCTGCTGTTTTCTTGCCGTCTACCTTAAGAGCAACAATAGAAGCATAAAAAACTTCTTCATTAACATGCGGACGAACTTCACGCAGATCAATAGTTAAGCTTTTAGGGTCACCTGAACCATAAACGATTGCAGGAATTTTTTCTTCAAGACGTAGGCGGCGGCTCGCACCCTTCCCCAGGTCTGTACGCGTTTCAGCGTTAATAGTAATAGCCATAATATAGCTCCAAAGTACTTGTCAGGGTAACGCGACCATTTCCCCCGACGAAAAAAGAGCGCGAATTATACATGAATTTATGAAATTACGAAACAGGGAATTAACGCAATGGATCAATTGATATAGACACTGGATAAAGCCGATATATCTGGTTATAAATAATGGCTCTATTGTGATTATGGGTAACCCGAATCGCGACCTGAAGGTCGCTCCTACAGGGTTAATCCATATACATTGAGCTTACAGACTCGTTTTGATCTATGCGGCGTATTGTTTCTGCCAGCATGGTAGCTATAGATAACTGACGTATCTGACCACAGGCCAGTGCTGCTTCTGTTAATGGAATCGTATCGGTAACGACCAGCTCATCTAATACAGATGCAGAAATATTATCAATGGCAGGGCCTGATAACACTGGATGAGTACAATAAGCTGATACGCTTACTGCACCGTGCTCTTTAAGGGCTTTTGCTGCATTACAGAGTGTGCCGGCAGTATCCACCAGATCATCTACCAGTACGCAGTTTTTGCCTTCTACATCACCGATGATATTCATTACCTTGGCAACATTCGCTTTAGGTCGACGTTTATCGATAATTGCCAGATCTGCGTCACCTAATCGTTTAGCTAATGCACGGGCACGTACTACTCCACCTACATCTGGCGATACAACCAATAAGTTATCGTGACGTTGACGCCACACATCACCTAGTAAGATCGGTGATGCATAAACATTGTCTACGGGGATATTGAAGAAACCCTGAATCTGATCTGCGTGTAAATCAACCGTAAGAATACGATCAAGCTTTACGCTTTCAAGCATATTAGCAATAACTTTAGCGGTAATCGGCACTCGAGCTGAACGAGGACGACGATCCTGCCGCGAATAACCTAAATAAGGCACAACCGCCGTAATTCTCTGTGCAGATGCCCGGCGCAGTGCGTCGATCATCACCAGCAATTCCATCATATGATCATTGGTTGGCTGACAGGTAGGCTGAACAATAAAAACTTCACGTCCACGTACGGTTTCTTCAATTTCAACGCTGACTTCGCCATCGCTAAAGGTTTGAACGGTACATTTACCAAGGGATAGGTGGAGGTGTGCTGCTATGCGGCGGGCTAGTTCCGGATTTGCATTACCGGAAAATATCATCAACTCGGAGTTGTTATCGATCACAATGTGTTTCGCTACTGGGTTAGAAACAATGGGTATTGGTGTTTAAACCAACCTTATCAAATCCGGTTTACTCAAGATAGGGATTGTTTGAATAAATATCAATCTCTATCTTTATGCAGATGCACCTTCAAGTGCACATGTGCGATTAAAATCGCCCCTACATTGATACTTCGTAGATGTATAACGAAATATCTGGAATATGGCTGGGCCGGGAGGATTACTCCGGGCTCCTGCCCTCCGCTCCTTCGAGGTCAGTGGCAAAAAACGCCACTGCTCAAATTTGCTCCTGGCAAATTAGTCGAACCTCTTATCGGCTCGAACCCTCACGGTGGAAGCTGCAAATCAGTTGCTCTGGATTTCTCTACAGCGTAGCTAACTTGCAGTTTTAATATGGCTGGGCCGGGAGGATTCGAACCTCCGCATGACAGGATCAAAACCTGTTGCCTTACCGCTTGGCGACGGCCCAATAAACTTTTAATGCTGAGAACCCTTAATTAAGATTCCTCATTCCCGAATACCTCTATCGGGAATCCAGCGACTTTGAATACGTTATAAACTTTCAAAGCTTCAAATCAATCACACCAAAATGATTAATTTTCTTTCTGGTCATTTTCAACTGCCGCAAGTTTAACTTGAAGCGGTGACCTATTCAAACCTTTAGCAACAAAAGCTGCCCAGTAATCTGGCAGTTTTGCTAACACATCCTGTGCGGCTTCTTTATTTCCAAATGTGGCGAATACACAGGCTCCGGTTCCGGTTAACCTGGCATTTGAATATTTTCTGAGAAACTGGATGACTTCAGCTATTTCAGGATACTGTTCAGCCACTACAGGCTCAAACACATTTCCTAACTCATCAAATACACGCTCTTCATTTGCAGTGCCGATTTGAAGGTCGCATATTCTGATGGCTGGACAGTCTCGTGTCAATTGCGAATTGTTAAATAATTCAGATGTTGATACATGAACTTCTGGATGAACAACTAAATACCAGGCTTCTTCAGGTGAAATCTCTTCAACTTTTTCACCTACTCCCTGAGCAAATGCCGCATGACCATGTATAAACACGGGCACATCCGCCCCCAGACTCAAACCAATTTCAGCCAATGCTTCGAGATTTAACTCTGTACCCCACATGTGATTTAAAACCATCAATGTTGTTGCTGCATCAGAACTACCACCGCCCACACCACCACCCATGGGTAATATTTTTTGTAAATATATGTCTGCGCCTTTATCTGTTCCGGTTGCTATTTGTAACGCTTTTGCCGCTTTTACCACCAGATCATCTTCAGCTTTAATACCTTCATTATCTGTTTTACGCATGATTTTGCCATCATCACGAACGACCAGGCGTAATCGATCTGCAACATCTAAAAACTGAAAAACAGTTTGAAGATTATGATACCCATCATCTCGCTGACCGGTAATTTGCAAAAACAGATTTAATTTAGCCGGTGCCGGCCAAAATTGATAACTGGACATTATTTAACTTCTGTTCCCTTTATCCACTGCCTGACAAGCAAACGCACATCCACTTCCTCATCACCCAGTCGATTTATAAATAACTTGGATAAAAATATATTTCCCGCCTTGTCTTTATAACGCCTGAACTCTATACGCCAGCCATCCTGTAACATGACACGGGGCAACCCCATTTCACTCCACTCACTTATTTCATAACCACCTGCTGGTGAAGGTATCCCTTTCACCCAGTACTGCAAACCACTTACAGGTAGTGGCCAACCATTAAGTCGCTTAATTAATTCATCCGCATTGGTATCAAAATATTCATCACCTGATGAAGTTTTTATAGTCACTCCGTTTTTGCGGCCATTAATTATAGTCGTACCAGCCCCCATTGGTGCGCGCAAACCAATATCGTAATCAGTTTCATTATGCTGCGCCCAACCATAATCGAGCTGCCCACCCTCATACTCAGTTTGCACAGAGAGACGACCTTTTATCGTCCAGCTTTGTAACAGGTTCTGATTTTTCTGATAAAGCTGCCAGTTAACAACATCTTCTAATGAGTCATCTTTTAACTCAGGCGTAGCACAGGCAACAAGCCATATAAGCAGTGGCATTAAGTATAGAAGTTTCATAAATTTTGATAATTAATCCGGTGTTATTTTCGGCTCGAAGCCATTTTCAAAGCCGCATATTATCTACTGTGTTTCTTACAGATAATACACCGCTTTTAATTTACACCTATTAGCCTGTGCGGAAATTAAAAAACATACAACCCGAACAAAAAACCATTTAACAACTAATAGTTATTTTTTAAAGCGTTGCATTGTAGCCTTGAGCAAGGCCTGATTACCACTAAGTTCTGTACCCTTTTTCCAGATATTTTGAGCTTTTACTGTTTCGCCACTCATCCATAAAGCCTCCCCCAGATGCGCCGCTATTTCTGCATCCTGCAAATTCTCAAATGCTTTGCTAAGCCATTTAATAGACTCTTCATATTGACCTAAACGAAAATACACCCAACCCAAACTATCCAGAATAGCAGGATCATCAGGTAATAACTGCGCCGCTTTTAAAATATATTCACGCGCCTCATTTAAACGCGTCGTGCGATCTGCAAGCGTATAACCCAATGCATTTAAAGCACTGGCATTTTCCGGCTCATGCATAATAACCATTTTCAAATCTGATTCGGTTACATCCAGCATATCCAGTTTTTCAGCTGTTAATGCACGCGCATAAAGTAGATCTGTATTTTCAGGCGATATCGCTAATGCCGTGTTATACAATGAATAAGCTTCTCTATTCCGACTAACCAAACGTAATACTTCGCCCTTGGCCAGATAAACCTGAATACGAGTATTATCCGTTTGATCTTGTCGATTTAACGATTCCAGCTTTAATAATGCGGCTTCAGTATCACCCGCTTTTGCCAGTAAACCCGCAGCACGAATTCTTGCATCCAGCCAGTATTCACCGCTCAGCACACGCTCATAATTAGCAATAGCGGCCATGATTTCGCCATCATTTTGCTGAATTCGACCCAGATAATAATGCGCCTGTTGATTGTGATAACCTTTATCGAGTAATTCCTGTAAATATTTTTTTGCCTGTTCATTATTATCTGTTTCAATTGATAACAAACCCAGGCTCAATAAAACATTTTCATCATCAGGCATCGATTTCTGTAATATTTCAAAATGAGACAACGCTTTATCAAAAAGCTTCATCTGTACCAGCATACGACCATATTGAAGTCGTAAACGTGTATCATCAGGTTTCTTTTCAACAACCGTCGCAATAGATTCTATTGCTAACGTCTGATTACCCATGCCCGCATGAATCTGCGCCTGAATTAAATAAGCGTCAGCCAGCTCCGGATCAATTTCAATTAACTGATTCACATGGGTCAGTGCAGTTTCATACTCGCCCAGATTCGCTTCGAACCTGGCAAGTAACAGGAGAATAAAAGGCGTTTTTGGGTGTTTTTTATCAAGGCGTTGAACCACCTGCTTTGCAAACGAAGGTGTAGCTTCCTTACTCAAAACATGTGTAACGTGTGTGATCGTTTTTTTATTTAAACCATCACCATTGAGGAACATCTTTTCAAATGCCTCAACCGTTGGCCCTAGAAGCTCCAAATGAAGAAAGGAGATAACTCGAATACGATCAATGGTTTTATCATCAGGAAGCTTAAGCGCTATCCAGCGATCTGTTAGTTCTATTGCCTGATCATATTTTTTTGCATATAGAGCTATATAAGCTGCTCTAGTAATTACATCTGGATCATCGCTGAGGTTCGCCGCTTCAGCATAAAAGCCAATCGACTGCTCCATTTTTCCTCGTACTCCAGCAAATTCACCCGCCAGAAGATTAAAGAGCAATTTACCATCCATTACAGGGGGCTCTTTCTCAGGCACAGACTTTATGGAAGAACCGGCAATATCATCACCTTTAACAAACTCCCTGTTATTTTCCTGAGGATCACCCTGAATTTTATCAGGCACAGATTCATCCTGATGACCTTTTACAGACGCTGTATTACAGCCTGCTAGCCCTGCAGCAAGCAAAGGAGTAAACAATAATAAACGTATTTTTTGCGACAGCCGCTTCATATACTAATAACCAACCTCATAGTTTGACGGCTAAACAGATCCTTCTAGATTTAAGGATTTCTCATACTTAATAATAACCCAAATAATCAATTTTGCCCGATTCTTGATTATCAGATGGGGATACACGTGATGAAGTTCAATCATTAATAGATAAAATACAAAAGACACAGGTCTATATCAATACATCTACAAAGATAGCTCACTGAAACCTTGTAATATCGTCGTCATTGCCTCAAAATTAAGAGTTTCATTAACCGGACTCTCAAAGGGCGCTAGATAGCGGTATTGGCTATACGGCCCTGCCACCATTTTTCACAGTATGTCGATAATTACACTTGGCTTAAATCATAAGACCGCTCCGGTAGATATTCGCGAGCGTCTGGCATTCTCGCCAGAAAGTCTTGCGCCTGCTGTAAAAGCATTATCCACACTGGGGAACATCAAAGAAGCGGCTATTCTGTCTACCTGTAACCGTACAGAATTATATTGCGCCACTGAAAATGATGATGAACTCAATCAACAGGCAATAGAACAAATCGTTGAATGGCTTGGTCAGTTTCACGGCCTGGATCGCACCGACTTTAATGAACACCTCTACACCCATAAACATATTGACTCGATACGCCATGCACTAAAAGTAGCCTGCGGGCTTGACTCACTTGTATTAGGCGAGCCGCAGATACTAGGGCAAATGAAACAGGCTTATGCCCAGGCAAATGAACAGGGCACAATGGGGAGCCTGCTGGGTAAATTATTCCAGCATGCTTTTTCCGTTGCCAAACAGGTTCGAACCGATACCGCTATTGGCTCCAGCCCTGTATCCGTCGCTTTTGCTGCGGTGAGCCTGTCAAAACAGATTTTTGGTGACCTGAACGAGCACACAGCTCTGATGATTGGTGCCGGTGAAACCATTGAACTGGCCGCCAGACATTTAACAGGCAGCAATATTAAACACATGATTATTGCTAACCGTAGTGTGGATAAAGGCCAGGCCTTAGCTGATCAGTTTGGTGCTGAAGCCATTGCCCTGCCACAAATTCCTGATTATTTACATAAAGCTGATATCGTTATTTCATCCACCGCCAGTCCTCTACCAATCTTAGGTAAAGGCGCAGTAGAGAAAGCTCTGAAAAAACGCAAACACAAACCTATGTTTATGTGTGACATTGCGGTACCCAGAGATGTAGAAGCAGAAGTTAACGACCTTGATGATGTATTTTTATATACCGTTGATGACCTGCATGAAATCATTCAGGAAAACATCGAGTCTAGAGAGGAAGCGGCCGAGCAGGCTCGTGAAATCATTGAAAACCAGATAGAAGATTTTCTAAACTGGGAACGAGCACTGGATTCA
Organism: endosymbiont of Galathealinum brachiosum; assembly: GCA_003349885.1. NCBI lineage: Bacteria > Pseudomonadati > Pseudomonadota > Gammaproteobacteria > endosymbiont of Galathealinum brachiosum. The sequence goes on from QFXC01000013.1 coordinate 518,605, forward strand.
GTTGAGGTCATCAGAGACATTCGCGAAAGCGCAATGAGCATTTCTGATGAAATACTACAAAAAGCTCAGGCACAATTAGCACAGGGAAAATCAGCAGAAGATGCACTGGCATTTTTAGCCCGAACATTAACCAATAAATTATTACACCAGCCTAGCGCAACTTTACGCCAGACAGGTGAAAATAGTCGCCATGATTTACTCGATTTTGCACGACAGTTATTTTTAAATACCGACACAAACAAAAAAAACAAACCTCCCAAAAAACCAAAGTAATTACTAAATAAAAAGAAACCTTATGAAAGACTCAATTCGTCAAAAACTTGAAACACTATGTGAACGTCAGGAAGAGGTTGGTTTATTACTGGGAGAGTCAGAGGTTATTTCTAACCAGAACAAATTTCGTGAATTATCGATGGAGTATTCACAACTGGAACCAATTGTTAAAACATTTAACGAATTCCAGACGGCAGAAGAAGACGTAGTCGCTGCTAATGAAATGCTCAAGGAAGATGATGCTGAAATGCGCGAGATGGCCGTGGAAGAGAAAAAGGATGCAACTGGTCGCATAGAAAACCTGGAACTTGATTTACAAAAACTACTGTTGCCGAAAGACCCTCATGACAACAGCAATATTTATCTTGAAGTAAGAGCAGGAACTGGCGGTGACGAAGCGGCTATTTTTGCCGGTGACCTGTTTAGAATGTATAGCCGTTTTGCAGAAACCCAACGCTGGCAAGTTGAAGTCATGAGCGAAAATCATGGTGAACATGGTGGTTACAAAGAAGTTATTGCTCGCGTTGTTGGTCAGGGCGCTTACTCTAAATTAAAATTTGAGTCAGGTGCTCACCGGGTACAACGTGTTCCTGAAACAGAATCACAGGGCCGTGTACACACATCAGCAGCAACCGTTGCAATTATTCCAGAACCGGATGCTCTGGAAGAAATCACTATTAGCATGTCTGATTTACGAATTGATACTTATCGTGCATCAGGGGCCGGTGGACAGCACGTTAATAAAACTGACTCGGCTGTTCGACTCACACATATTCCAACCGGTGTTGTTGTTGAATGTCAGGATGAGCGCTCACAACATAAAAACAAAGCACGTGCATTATCTTTACTGCAGGCCCGACTAGTTAGTGCAGAAGAAGAAAAGCAGGCGGCTGAGCAGGCTGAAACACGTAAATCACTTGTCGGCAGTGGTGATCGATCTGAACGAATTCGTACTTACAACTATCCACAGGGCCGAGTAACCGATCACCGTATTAATCTTACGTTATACAAACTGGATGAATTTATGCAAGGCGGGCTGGAATGCATAATTTCACCGCTGATAAATGAATATCAGGCAGAGCAGTTAGCAGCGCTTTCAGACCAGTAAATATCTACTCCGTCTACCCTGAAAAATATAACCAGATTTTTTCATTATAGCCGAGCACTAATTGCAAATTATCGAACACTTAATCGCCGCAACAAAACAGCTTGAAAAAACAAGTGATTCACCCCGCCTTGATGCGGAAGTTTTACTTGCTCATAGTCTAAATAAAAATCGTACCTGGTTAATTACCTGGTCAGATCGTGAGCTCACCGAGCCAGAAATTCTGAACTTCGAAAAACGTTTAACAAGACGTGAAAAGGGTGAACCTGTTGCCCACATTACCGGCTCTAGAGAGTTCTGGTCTCTCGATTTACAGGTCAGTAAAGACACCCTCATCCCACGCCCCGAAACCGAGTTAATAATTGAGAAAATTCTCGAACAATATGCTCAATCATCTGATATTAAAGTTCTGGACCTTGGCACAGGTAGTGGCGCTATTGCACTGGCGCTTGCCTCAGAAAGACCCGGCTGGGAAATTACCGCGACGGATAAATCAGCCGCTGCACTCGAAATAGCTAATAGAAATGCACAGCAACTGAATTTAAACAATATAAATTTCATACATGGAAACTGGTTTGAACCCTTTGAAAACCCGTCATCTGAGAATCTGCTGTTCGATATCATCGCCAGCAATCCACCTTATATACCTGATCAGGATCCTCACCTTTCACAGGGAGACGTTCGTTTTGAACCCATGTCCGCACTGGCATCAGGTAAGGATGGTCTGAATGATATTCGCCAGATTTGCCAGCTGGCATCAAAACACCTGAAACCCGGCGCTATGCTAATAATTGAGCACGGATTTGACCAAAAGGAGGAATTACACAATATATTTATGCATTCAGGCTATAAAAATATCAGCCAATATACAGATCTGACTAAAAACCCGAGACTCACATCAGGAATAAACCTATAAATATCAATAATATAAACAAAAACAACTTGCTTTATCTGTTTTATACAGACAAACAGCCGTTAGATAAAAAATACTTGTAAAATAACCATACTTCCTCTAACTTATTAGTTATGAGCGAAGCAGAAGAGCTAATTAAAAGGCGTGAACTTCGGTTCTGCCACCTTCATCCAGATCCAAATCAGGCCCGCAGTGCATTGCTGCTCCTGTCAGATGCAGCCGGTGTGGTTGATATCACTCTCGCCGATGAGCTTTGCCTGTATATATCCTATGATGTACGCCACCTGACTCTTGATGCCATTGAGAGCGTTTTAACACGTCTGGGTTATCATCTTGATAATCGATTGCTTACCCGTATGAAACGAGCGCTTTATAGTTACTCTGAAGAAACTCAACGAGCTAATCTGGGTGTTTCTGACAATACCGACAATACAACGCAGGTATTCGTAAAACGTTATACCAGCAACTACCATGGTTGCCGTGATAAGCGCCCTGATCACTGGCGTAAATACCTCTAACTACTCAGCTCCTGGTGGTATGGGTTTAGGTGACAGAGCGCCAAACCTGTTATCATCACCACCCATGAATGACGAGCAACTCCTTCGCTATAGCCGACAAATATTATTACCCGGCTTTGATGAAAATAAACAACAGAATTTACTCGATGCCCACGTTTTAATTATGGGACTGGGCGGACTGGGTTCTCCCGTTGCCATGTATCTGGCTGCAGCGGGTATAGGTAAATTAACACTGGTCGACTTTGATCATGTAGAGCTGTCTAATTTACAGCGACAAATCATTCACACTACCAGTAACCTCAAACAACCCAAAGTAGACTCAGCTGCTACGACAATCAAGAATCTCAATCCTCAGGTTGAAACAAACTGTATAAATCAGCAGTTAATTCAAAGCGAACTGGAACAACTGTTAGAAAACACAGACCTGCTAATTGATGCAACAGATAATTTCACCAGTCGTTTTATGATAAACCGCGCCTGTTATAATACCCGCACACCACTGGTGTCCGGAGCCGCTATTCGCATGGAAGGCCAGGTGAGTGTATTTAATTTTCAAAACCCGGAAAGTCCCTGTTACCGATGCCTGTATGATGAAGAGGGTGAAGAAGACACCAGTTGCAGTGAAAATGGTGTGATGGCACCCATGGTGGGAATTATTGGCTCTATTCAGGCCATGGAAGCCATTAAAATTTTAACAAGCTATGGTGAAACATTAACCGGTAAACTTTTAATTGCCGACGCGATGTTTCAGGAGTGGCGTTTAATGAAATTTAAAAAAGCCCCTGACTGTCCTGTATGCGGACAGAAATAAACCTAATAATTTAGTATAAAAACAACAATCAATGACACAAATAATAAGCATTCCCCGAACACTGGCAAACCGATTACTTACACTGGCACAGTTAACACCTGACACTGAAGTATGCGGTTTAATTTCGAACAACACAGAAGATAAATATCAGGTTTACCCTGTTAATAACATTGCGAACAATGCTCACAGTATTTTTGAAATGGATCCACAACAACAGATAAATGCTTTCAAACTAATAAGAGAAAAGCAGCAGACATTATTTGCGATTTATCACAGTCATCCGGATAGCGACGCAACTCCTTCAGCAAAAGACCTGCATGATGCAGCTTACAAAGATACTCTAAATATTATTATTTCACTTAGTACGGAAGGTGTATTAGATATGCGGGCTTATTTTTATCAACAGGATAAAATTGAAGCGGTAGATCTGATCATTGAATAATTCTAGAAAGATATTGCTATAGAAACAGTAAGAATGCGTCTACAGCAATATCTTTAATTTCTACAAACGATAAAGAACATTAAACTGTAATGAGTTCACCTCATCACGAGCAACAAACTCCAGTCTTGTATCTATTTTTTTACTAATCGCATAACTTAGACCAGCACCTAACATAAAACCACTATCATCACCCAGATCCAGACCTAAACGAGCCAACCATCCGAACTGGCCACTCATCGCACCATCAATAACATAGGTACCCCAGATACCATTACTATCAGCTCCCGAAAATCCATAATCCATATAACCAAACTCTACAGAGCTATCCACACCGTCCATCAGTTTAAGCTGGGTAAGATCATATGCTCCAAAAAACTGGAATCCAACTTCATCATCAGCCGGCCCACTCACTGAATTTAATGAAATACCCGCACCTATTGAAAATTTACCTTTATCTAATAATGGACCTTTTTTAGTCGAACCGTTATCAGCAAACACAGGCGTTATAAGGCTTACAGAGAGTAAAAGAGCCGTTAATAGCGTAAAGATTTTATTAATATGATGCATTATTGAGACCTTTATCATTGAACTTATTGTAATTCTGAGGCATCTTAAACACTGTGTTACTAACGATCAAGGCGAACATTTACAGACTTTGATACAATCGACACGATAGACACTCTATATTTAGACTACACTTATATTTATATAACATTTCACAACAACTAATTTACTGATTTATATGAAGTTTTCAATAAAAACACCTTTTAGAACGCCTGCTATGGTTATTGGCCTGTTATTTAGCTTTACTATTTCCACGGTTGCCGCGAATACCAGCACATCTCTTGAGACACTAAAGCCACTCGATGAACACAATCGCACGACAGCCGAAATTGTTAATCGTTTAGCCCAACAACACTACCAGCGAACTCAAATACGCCTGGACAACGATTTATCATCTGTTGTTTACAATCGTTATATAAAAGAACTGGATGGAAACCGCAGTTATTTTATTCAGTCTGATATCGATTCATTTGAAAAATATCGTTACCGTCTTGACGATGCACTACGTGCACGAAAAGTTGACCCCGCCTTTGTCATTTTTAATCGTTATCAGCAACGTGTAACCGAAAGACTGGAATACCTGCTTGGGGCAATTAAAGAGGGTGTAGATAAGCTTGATTTTAACAGTAATGATTCTATTCATATTGATCGTGAAAATCACGCATGGCCACAAAACACTCAGGAACTCGATAATCTCTGGCACAAACGTCTGACTAATAGCGCATTAAATTTAAGGCTTTCAGGTAAGGAAGACGATAAGATTACCGAATTACTAACCAAACGTTACACTAGCCAGTTAAAACGTATACAGCAAAATAATGCGGAAGATGCTTACCGTGTTTATATGAATTCGTTAACTCTGAGTTACGACCCGCACACGCAATATTTTTCACCTCGTGGCACAGAAAATTTCAATATCCGTATGCGCCTTTCATTACAGGGCATAGGCGCTATGCTTCAGGCTGAAGATGAATATACAAAAGTAACCCGTTTAATTCCTGCCGGCCCGGCCGACAAAGCAGGTGAGCTCAAAGCCAATGACAAAATAACGGGTGTAGGCCAGGGAGCTAACGGAGAAATAGTAGATGTTATAGGCTGGCGATTAGATGATGTTGTGGATTTGATTCGCGGTAAAAAAGGCACGGTTGTTCGTCTGTCAGTTTTAAAAGCTAATGCTGTAGATACCTCCAAAACAAAAATAATTTCTATCACCCGTGACAAGGTAAAACTGGATGAGCAGGATGCCAGCCAGGAAATTATAGAACTTGATAATTACGGTAAAAAATATCGTCTTGGCGTAATTGATATACCTAAGTTTTATATCGACTTTGAAGCGGCAAACAAGGGTGAGCCAAATTATAAAAGCACCACCCGTGATGTTAAAAGATTATTAAAAGAGCTTGAAGCAGAAAAAGTGGATGGCGTTATCATTGATTTGCGTGACAATGGTGGCGGCTCTTTACACGAAGTGAATACATTAATCGGACTCTTTATTAAGTCTGGCCCTACCGTTCAGGTAAAAGATATTACAGGCCGTATTTATGTATCAAAAGACAAAGATGACAAAGTTTCTTATACCGGCCCTCTAGCTGTACTGGTTAACAGAATCAGCGCATCAGCTTCTGAAATTTTTGCCGGTGCTATACAGGATTACCACCGGGGCATTATCGTTGGCACTCAAACCTACGGTAAAGGCACTGTGCAGGCCATGTTGCCTTTATCCAGCGGCCAGATCACTTTAACCCAGCAAAAATTTTATCGCATTACTGGAGGCAGCACACAGAATCGCGGCGTTATCCCTGATATTGAATTACCTTCTCTGTATGATGTTTCAGAAGTAGGTGAAAGCTCATTAGAAGCTGCCCTTCCCTGGGATAAAATCAAAGCAGCCCAGTTTGACAGCTTTAGTGATTTTTCACTTCAGATACCCAAGCTAACGGCATTACATAACAAACGCATTAGCAAAGACCCTGACTTTATTCATTTAACTGAAACCAATAAACTGATAGAAGAACGTCGCCAGCAAAAAGAAATTTCGCTCAATGAAAAGACACGTCGTCAGGAGAAAAAGGAACTGGAAGACTTCCAGATAAAACTCGAAAACAATCGACGTAAGTCACTGGGCATGGAACTCATTAGTAGTCTTGATGAACTTGATAATGCCATTGGTGATAGTAGTGAAGAAGTTGAATCTGAAGATACTGATAAGGAAAAAGATGGCCCTACACCACTACTAACAGAAACAGGAAATATTTTAATTGATTTTCTGAGTTTAAGTCATCCTAAAATGGCGAACCATAACTAGAAATTATTCGGCTAATTTAATCGGGGAATGATTATTTAAATATTTTCCCCGATTATTATAAATTAACTTTCAATTTTTAATGTCGAACACCATTCACACCAAAACCACCTGCATATTTTCTCATCACTTCACGTACATTATCAGGATAGCCGACAACATCCATTTGTTGCATACCTTCATTAAAAAACTGCTGGCAGTCTGCCGGAATATTTTTAATTAACTGATCAAATACATGCTGCATGATTTCAGAATTATGCGTTCGTGTCGCAACTATACCCCAGTTCAAATTAAGTATACGCCAGGGTCGCATGGGATTAGTCGCTTCCAGATCCCGCTTAATTTCTATATCAGTAACATCAATTACATTACTAATAAGTTCACACAAAAGCTCTAACTGCTTATTATCCTGAATTGTGTTTGCGTAACTGGCTATCGCATTTACAACTATATCCAGTTTTTTTACCTGTCCACCATAAACTTTCAGCCAGCTAACAACCGGTAATGAAAGGCGATGCAATTCCAGCATCTGATCCTGCATACCTCTGGAAGCACAACTCACTGAAATTTCATCAAGCAAATTTAGTGCATAATCACCGATCTTACTCACCTCTTCTGCACTTATATCAGGTTGCTTATTTCTATCCACATCAGAGGCAAGACGTAGCATTATCTGTATATTCTGACGCAATGCATCAATCATTTTTAACGTTTGCTTTGACTCATCTGAATCAGTCGACTGAAGGCTCAATATTAGCGCCTCAACAATGGATTCATATTCTCGACTTAACTCATTAATACCTGTTTCTAACATTACTTATTCATCCTGATCTGGATTGAGATATACTAAATCACCTAAACTAAAAGACTTCAGGTGAGAATTATATGCGTATTTTACACACTATGCTTCGTGTAGGAAATTTAGAAAAATCTATAAAATTTTATACCGAAGTATTTGAAATGCAGTTGCTACGCAGAAAAGACTACCCTGATGGCAAATTCACATTGGCATTTGTAGGTTATGGCGATGAAAAAGAAAACACTGTCATTGAATTAACCCATAACTGGGATACTGACAGTTATGATATGGGCAATGCTTATGGCCATATTGCACTGGAAGTAGATGATGTTTATAAAGCAGTTGACGTCATTAAAAAACAGGGTGGAAAAATACTTCGTGAAGCCGGCCCAATGAATGCGGGGGCAACGATTATTGCATTTGTTGAGGATCCTGATGGATACCAGATAGAGTTACTAGCCGCTAAATCCTGACAATAGCTCATTTAAAAACCAGATTAAGCCAGATCATCAACCATCTTATCTGATACACGATTGCGGCCATTGCGTTTGCTTTCATATAAACAGGTGTCTGCTGCTCTAACCAGAACAGCGCTAGACTGATCAAACTCAGCTGTGGTTGTTGCCAGACCAATACTCACAGTTACCCAGGGGCTCACATCCTCTTTACCGGCCTTTATTCTGGCTTCTTCCACCGATCGTCTCAGTCGTTCAGCTAATAAACGAGCATGCTCAACACTGGTATTAGGTAAAACAATTGCAAATTCTTCACCGCCGTAACGAGCCGTGAAATCAGCGGTGCGTTTTAACTGGCCAGACAAAACCTTGCCTACGGTAAATAAACAGATGTCTCCCAGCTGATGCCCGAAGCTATCGTTATAAGCTTTGAAATAATCGATATCAACCATCAGCAAACTCAGAGGTGTATACTCTCGCATACTTCGTTTCCATTCTTCCTCAAGCACCATATCAAAATAGCGGCGATTATAAGTACCGGACACATCGTCAATAATCGTCATACGGGAAACGCGACTAAACTGTCTGCCAGATGTTCGTAGAGCAACAACTACTACTACCGCTATGACACAAAATATTAACGCAATCCCTATCAATGTATATAATCGAGACAGCTCATATTCAGCAACTACATTTTTATGTGTTTTTGCCTGATTTTCTACAATTCGATCTAACAGGAAAAGCACACTGGTACTAGCAGCCCTACCTTCTCGAAATATGGCTTCAATATCACCCGCATCAACACCACCAAAAATCAACGCTTCAACCAGATTATTATGATAAGGCTGTGCATATGCAACTGACTCATCCAGCTTTTTCAGGTTATCAAGTAAGGTGGTATCTACCATTGTTTTCATTAACTGTTCACGAGCATTCGCATAAACACCTGCCATATGATGAAAACGTGTCGCTTCTTCGTCACGATCAAACACTTCTTTCATGTTTATCATGCGCTGAATGGTCATCTCTCGCTTTTGCACCGCATCACGCATTGTCATTACAAGGCGGACCTGCTGAGTATTATTTTTAACCAGATCAAAGGCAGATCGACTCCAGACATCAATCTGAATCAACAACGTCACAATAATCGCGGCACAAAGCAGAATCACCGCTGCAAACCCAAACAAGGTTGAACGGGTGCTTATAAACTTCGGAAACTGTATCATTAAATTCTTTATTATTTTTTTATCCCTTCAGGTTACAATATAGCCTGTTTTTAGCCAACAAGTAAGCCACCGATGGATATAGTTTATATTGACACTAATGAAGCCCTGGCGCTTTCTTGTGACACCATTCGCCTTAGCAAGGTTATCTGTATTGATACCGAGTTTCACCGTGAAACCACATACTACCCTGAACTTGCCCTCATACAGGTATCAGACGGTGAACAAACCTGCTGTATTGACCCCCTTGGAATTACGGATTTCACACCTTTTCTGGCGCTATTATCAAATTCAAATGTAACGAAAGTACTGCATGCCTCAGGGCAGGATCTGGAAATATTTAATCATTTATTTAATACCTTGCCTTCGCCCATGTTTGATACTCAAATAGCAGCAGGCCTACTCGGTTACGGCGATCAGATTGGTTATGCCGCATTAATTAAAAAAGAACTCAATATTGATATTGATAAGTCACAATCACGCACCGACTGGTTAAGACGTCCATTAAATAAAGACCAGTTACTTTATGCCGCCAGTGATGTGTATTATCTAGCGAAAGCCTACCCTAAAATGGTCGCACAACTCGATTCTCTAAACAGACTTGAATGGTTACACGGTGACTTCTCTGAACTTTGCATGCCGGCCAAATATCAGGTGGATACTAATAACATCTGGAAAAAAGTTAAAGGCAATCAGAAACTTCACGGCATTCAGCTCGCCATTTTACAGGCTGTTGCTGCATGGAGAGAAGAATCTGCACAAAAACGCAATCGACCCAGACGTCGTATCGTACCCGATGATGCATTAATTGATATTGCACGTTTAAAACCGGATAGTGCAGATAAAATTAAAAAACTGCGTTCATTAAACAAAACGCGCCTTAATTCTGAAGATGCATCACAACTGTTACAACGCATGAATAATGCGTTACGCATGGAGAAGGAACATTGGCCTAAACATGCTAAACGTCACAAGTTAAATATGCGTGAAGAGGCCATAATCGATTCACTAATATCCCTGTTAAAATTAAAAGCAGATGAACACCACATAACCCCTTTGAACCTTGCATCACGAAAAGAACTTGAATCCTTACTTCAGGGGAACACCGACATTCCTCTGATGCAGGGATGGCGTTATACACATGCGGGTCAGGTAATAGAAGAGTTTTTAAATGGCCGAAGTTTTCTGAAAATTATTTCTGGTGAATTAAAACTTCAGGTTGAGGAACAATAATGTCTCAGGTTAACGGTATATGTGATTTCCTTAATCAGGCAGGCACTCAATATAAAATTTTTGATATGGGCCGACGTATTGAAGAAATAAATCAGGCAGATTTCCTGCGTTTTGAACAGGGAGAAATTCCCTACCCATTACCACTACAACAACAGGCATGGCTGGGTTTTCTGGTCTGGACAGAAGATAAAAAATCAGAACTTGTTATCTGGTTTTTACGCTTTCCACTGGATGCTGCGGGCAAACTTACAACCGGAATTCGTGATGATTTTGTTCTACAGCTCATTAATAAAGAAGGCAAAGATACTCCAGAGCAGGACGAAGAAAACCCTTATGGTTTCAAACCAAAACAGGAACACATGGCCTGCTTTCATGCAAAAGCGGCAAAGCTGTTAAATCAACCCGCATCCAGTTACTACGAACACACCAGAGATTATTTTATTGGCAAACCCGGTTATGATCAGTGGGCTTTCGTTGGTTTTCAGGGAATTGCAGATTTAGCAACCAGGCTCGATGAAGATAATAATGCCGAGTTAGTTGCGGAATCAATCGAGAAAATTCCACACCAACCATTTGAAGCATTAGCGCAATGCCTTGAACACGAAAAAATTAATACCGATATCTCCCAGTCTATAGTTAATATTATTAATCATGAGCTCGAAAAAGATGAAAGTGATGCTACTTTTATTTCTCTTTGTATTCGTGCTCTATCCAATACACAAGATCAGACATTACTGGAACTAAGCCTTAGCAAAATATTAAAAACTGAAGCAGGCAGACACCCTGAAGTACTGGCTTCAATATCTGGGCGTTGCTGGTTAGCGTTAAAGAACGAAGAGACTATCAATCTTTTTCTTGAAGCTCTCGCTCATTGCAGTGAAGGTCAAAATTTTTTCACACCGGTAATTATCGATTTAATTAATATTCCGGGTATGCAGGAGAGTATCCTTAAAGCGGTGAAATCACCTGAGCGATCCGAGAAATTATCTGTTGCGATTGGTGAGTTGTTTAAGAGTTTTACCTGAATCAACCAGTTTCATCACTTTACTGCCATACGTTCGATTGCTTTGCTCGGGGATGGATCGCGCTTTTTGCGCTCCGTCCCCTGCGGTGATTCCAATCTGACTGGAAGAGTAATGAACGACTCCACACAACTCCCGGTGACCTCAATCAAAGGACAGAGCGCCATAAAACGACAGCTTATCCCCGATAGAGATATGCCATAACAGCACAATTAACCAACATACAAAATAACAACGCATAATCCTCTTGAATTTCAATAAAATACCTCCTATTATCTAGAAACAGCATTAACTGAGATAATAAAAATGAACAACGTCAGTTTATTAATCCCCAAACAGCAGCACCCTACATGGACACCTGAGCTTGATGAAATCGAGCCAGCTATTTCCGAATTAGTAGAAATTCCATTACTTGGTTTTATCACAGCTGGTCAGCCCATTGAACGCATAGAAAATCATGATTCAATAAAAGTACCTTCACATATGGTGCGTAAAAACACCTATGCATTAAAAGTACAGGGTCACTCGATGATTGATGACAACATTCAGGATGGAGATGTCATTATTGTAGAAAAGCAGTTATCTGCAGAAAATGGGCAATCGGTTGTTGCATTAATTAACAATGAACAGGTAACGCTGAAAAAGTTTTACATTGAAGCCGATGGCATTCGCCTGCAACCGGCTAATCCTGACATGGAACCAATTATCCTGAAAAATGAAGAAGTTCAGGTACTGGGTATTGTATCCGGCGTTATTCGTAATTTCGAATAATAGTTTATTACCCCGTTTGGCGTATATCCATCGGGGAAAGAGCGCGCTTTTTTTGCACTCTGTCCCCTGTGGTAATTCCGATCAGGTTAGCAATGTAGTGTAAAAATCAAATTCCCAGCAAACTTTTCATTTCATTAATCTCTTCTCTCGCCTCATCTAATACCTGCATTGCAAAAGCCGGGTCATGTTTATTTGGAAATAATTTTTTAAATGCGGGTACTTTATTTATGTCAGGTAAACTGGAAAGTTGTTTTCGCCTTAATTTATCGTAAACCTGAGCAATAATAATAACGTCTTCAACTTTTAGTTCTTTTCCGCTATCGTGATACCAGTGCTCAGCATGGGTAACTACATTTAACATTTCTTTAGGTAAATCCCATGATTTAACTACCAGCATACCCACAGCAACACGCAGTGAATGAATTAACTGCCTTATTTCCTCCTCATCAGTTAACTCCAGACCTGTTTTCTCTATATAGGTAATAACAGGAATAACCCCAATATCATGAACCAGACCTGCCAGTAACAGTTCATCGGCATCCAGATTTTTTATGTGCTTTCCTAATGCATAACAAATTGATGCTATTTCTATACTGTGTGCATAAAATATTTTCATCTGTTTTTTCAAAAATGGATGCCGTGTTTTAAACAACTGTGCCACACTGAAACTCAACACCAGATTACGAGTCATTTTTAAACCCAGACGAACTATCACATCACGCATGCTGTGAATTGGGTTTACACCTCTCGTTAACGGGCTGTTTGCTACTTTTATTAATCGCGTAGAAATCGCAGGATCTAACTCTACAATTTTACCAATGTGTTCAATGTCAGCTTCACTCTGCTCTACTGCTTTTTTTATACGAAGTGCAATTTCAGGCAAACTGGGTAACTTTAACTGACCCGTCTCTACTGCATTCATTATTTCATTATAAATATTACTTTCAACATGACTCATCTGATGACTTAATGCACGTTCATCCACGAGCACTTCTTTTTCAATTAAACGATTAAATAACTGCCTGTTAAATTGCCATATTTCACAATTAGCCGTAATTGCAATATGCGTTTCTTCTTCTTCGTTTTCTGAAAATACAGGTTTTAAAGCTTCAACAGTATCCGCTACTAACAATTGTGGTGTTAAATACTGCAAACACAAATCAAGTTTTCCACTTATCAAATAAAGCATCTGATCTTTACATTCATTTGAATATAAAGTTTCACCAATGGTCATTTTAATTAACTGACCTGTCTTGGCCAGCTTAATTCGATCACCTGTTGCAAGGTCTTTAAATGGAATTAATTGATGGATGCGTTCTTCTAACTCATTTTCTGAAAATGACATAACCTGTCTCTACATTTTTAATAACTGCATCACTGATGCAATTTCTTCATGCGCCTGCTGAAAAACATTCTGTGCAAAATCAGCATCCTGATTACCGGGATATAGCTTTTTAAATGCGGGAACTTCATTTATTTTTGGCAACCCAGCCAACTGATGATGTTTCAAACGATGATAAATCTGTGCAATTATAATCATATCACAGGTGTCGATTTCTCCCGTTTCCTCTCGTTGCCAGTTTTCAAATTCTTCAACAACAGCAAATAAATCATTTGATAAATCCCAGTGCCGAATAACCATACTACCTACCGCACCTCTGAGGTGCATAATAATATTATTTAGCTCCGCCTCATCAGTTACAACCAGCCCGGTATCTTCTATATAACTTAAAATAGGAATCACACCGATTTCATGTAATAACCCGGCGAGCAACATATGATCAGGGGATAATTTTCCGCTTTGCTTTGATAATGCAAAACTGATTGAGGCAATATCAACACTATGATCATAAAGTTCATGCATACGTTGATTTAACATTTTTGATTTTGTATTAAATAGCTGCTTTATTGCAAAACCGGTAACCAGTTCTTTACTGGTTTGCATACCTAAACGGACAATCGCTGACTGTATACTGTTAATGGGATCAACTCCCCTGCTTAACGGTCCGTTTGCTGCATTAATTAATCGGGTTACCATGGCCGGGTCAGCAGAAACGATACGCGCAACATCCTCGGCACTGGTGCTTTGACTATTCAAGGCTTTTTTAACTTTTACAGCAATATCAGGCAAACTGGGTAGTTTTAAATTCCCCATATTAAAGGCATGCATTATCTCATTAAACAGATTGCCTTCTACTTCATTCATTTCAACCGTTTCAAGCTCTTCACCGGTAATTAACTCCTGATCAACAAAAGTATTAAAGAGCTGTTTTTCAAACCGTGCAATAACACATCCAGCCTGAGCAACCAGACGGGTATTACGTTCACCATCATTAAATAACGGGTGGTATGCTCTCTCATCAGACGCATTTAATAGCACTGGTGGTTTGTCTATGCCCAGCAAATCAAGCTTTCCCTTTAAAAGATAAATAAACCACCGATGCTCTTCATTAGCAGACAGTTCATCACCCGTTCTGAGCTCAATCATTTGTGACTGCTCAGCTATTTGTATTCGGTGCTCACTTTGCAGTTGCTTTATGGGAACCAGATACTTCAGAAGTGTATTATCAAATTGCACTTTAATTATTTCTTTTATTAGTTAGTTTGCCTCTTATAAAAATAGCACATATAAGCAATATCTTTATGATTTTCCTCAAAATAGTATAAGCCTTCCAAAACAGGGCAAATCTCTATTTTTTGGTCTATAGTTGAACACATAGAACCAATATCCCCGTTAGAGAGAAAATAAATATGACACAACATAAAATCACCCTTATTAGCGTATTGATGTTATTTTTCAGCCTGTTTTCCGGCAATATTAATGCAGAAAATTCAAAGCAGTTTGGCAACTATGTTATCCACTACAATGCTTTTCGTAGTGATACCCTGACACCTGAAATTGCTAAGGCCTACTCACTAACGCGACGTAATAATCGCATGGTTATTAATATCACTGTGCAGAAAAAAAATGGTGATGTGACACGACCGGTAAAAGCCAAAGTTAATGGTTTTGCCAGCAACCTGACGGGGCAGATCAAAGCACTGGAATTTAAAGAAATTCACGATGGTGAGGCTATATATTATCTGGCTCAATCTCAGGTATCGAACCAGGAAACACTAAAATTTGACATTAAAGCGACACCAGCAGGCGAGTCTCTGGTCGCTAATGTTAAATTTAAACAGAAATTCTATACTGATTAAATCACCAATTTACTCCAAAAGTGGTAATTAGGCCCTGTTTTTACAGGGCCTGTTTTTTGACCTTAAACAAATTCCTTTAATCCCGCCCTATCAGACATACCATCATTGCCCTATTTCCGTTACAATTCCCCCCCACAGAATTGAGAACAGCTAAAGGCTAATCAAAGCAATGACAAAACAAAGCAGTTATACGAAGGAAGATTTAATAAAATGCGGCCATGGAGAACTGTTCGGACCGGGCAATGCACAGCTTCCTGTCGACAATATGCTTATGATGGACCGTATTAGCCTCATATCTGAAGAAGGCGGGGAATACGACAAAGGCCAAATACAGGCCGAACTGGATATAAGCCCGGATTTATGGTTTTTTGAATGTCACTTCCCCGGTGATCCGGTTATGCCAGGCTGCCTTGGACTAGATGCTATGTGGCAATTAGTTGGTTTTTACCTTGGCTGGAAAGGCCACCCGGGTAGAGGTAGAGCACTAGGTGTAGGCGAAGTTAAATTTACCGGTCAGGTTTTACCTACCGCTAAAAAAGTAAGTTACCAGATCAATATCAAACGAGTTATTGCCCGTGGTTTGATTCTGGGTATTGCTGATGGCGTTATCATGGTTGATGGGCGCGAAATTTATTCTGCTAAAGGGCTTAGGGTAGGTCTGTTTAGCTCAACTGATGATTTTTAGGTAATTAATACATGAAACGAGTTGTAATCACTGGATTTGGGATCGTCTCCTGTCTGGGAAATGACAAACAAGCCGTAACAGAATCACTACGTGAAGGCCGCTCAGGCATTAAGTTTCAGGAAGAATACGAAAAAATGGGCATGCGCAGCCATGTTGCGGGCTCTATAGATATTGATTTAAGCGAACATATAGACCGTAAAGTTAAACGTTTTATGGGTGATGCGGCAGCTTATACTTATGTCGCTATGCAGCAGGCAATCGAAGACGCTGGTCTTTCAGACGAGCAGGTATCTAATATTCGTACAGGACTGATCATGGGTTCTGGTGGCGGTTCGCCTGAAAATCAGGTTATTGCTGCTGATACACTTCGCGAAAAAGGCATTCGTCGTGTTGGTCCTTATATGGTACCCCGCACTATGGCGAGTACGGTTTCAGCCTGCCTTGCGACACCTTTTAAAATAAAAGGTGTCAATTACTCTATAAGCTCTGCCTGTGCGACAAGCACACACTGTATTGGCAATGCTATGGAGCAGATCCAGCTAGGTAAACAGGATATTATTTTTGCCGGTGGTGGTGAAGAAGAGCACTGGGCCATGAGCATGTTATTTGACGGCATGGGCGCACTCTCATCCAAGTACAATGAAACCCCCGAAAAAGCATCACGTAGTTATGATGCAGATCGAGATGGCTTTGTTATCGCCGGTGGCGGTGGTGTTGTTGTTCTGGAAGAACTGGAACACGCACAGGCGCGTGGTGCAACTATATATGCCGAACTGGTAGGGTATGGTGCGACATCTGATGGCCACGATATGGTTGCACCGTCAGGTGAAGGCGCTGTGCGTTGTATGCAAATGGCCCTGTCTACTGTTGATACACCTGTTGATTACATTAATACACACGGCACCAGCACACCGGTTGGTGATGTTGCAGAAACCGGTGCAATTAAAGAAGTATTCGGTGAAAATATTCCACCATTTAGCTCAACCAAGTCATTATGCGGTCACTCACTTGGCGCGGCAGGTGTACAGGAAACCATTTACTGTCTTCTAATGATGCAGAATAATTTCATTCAGGCCTCCGCCAATGTTGATAATCTGGATGAGAAAGTAGATGGGATGCCACTGGTAACCAAACGCGTAGATAACGCCGAGTTAAATACCGTTCTTACAAATAACTTTGGTTTTGGCGGCACTAATGCCTGCCTCGTACTGAGTAAGTTCAAAGCTTAAACCATCGCAAATTAATGTTAGCTCTTACGCAATAAAACTTATCGTGTAGAGTTAGCGTTAACTAACGATAGAGCATTTAGACCCATTCCATGGAATCTCAACCTCCAACTCATGACTTCGCAGCACTCGATCCAACACTTATTATTGATTCAGTAGAATCACTAGGCCTGCAAAGTGATGCTCGAATTTTTGCTCTAAACTCTTACGAAAATCGTGTTTACCAGATAGGCCTGGAAGAAGGCTCTGATTTTGGACAAAAAATAATAGGCAAATATTATCGCCCAAACCGCTGGTCTAATGAACAGATACAGGAAGAACACGATTTCACCACCGAACTATCCGATCTGGAAATTCCAGTCGTTGCACCGCTACAGTTTAATCAACAAAGTCTTCTTAACTATAATAATTTCCGATTTGCACTGTTTCGTCAAAAGGGCGGTCGCACAGCCGAGCTCGACAATACAGAGCATCTTGAGTGGATAGGTCGCTTTTTAGGCCGTATTCATCTGGCAGGTGCCAGCAAACCTTTTAAATACCGCCCACAGATATCGGTACAGGATTATGCAATTGATAGCGCACGTTTCTTACTGGATAACAATTTCATCCCCGACTACCTGCTCGAAGCCTACCAGACGTTAAGCAATGACCTGATAGGTCTGTTAGAACAACGTTTTCAAAGTGATAGCATTAGCTCTATACGCCTACATGGTGACTGCCATCAGGGTAATATTCTGTGGACAGATCAGGGCCCTCATTTCGTCGATTTTGATGACTGTAGAAGCGGCCCTGCGGTGCAGGATATCTGGATGTTGTTATCAGGTGATACGCAGGAACAACAAAAACAGCTAAACCATGTGCTCGATGGTTATTTTGAGTTTGCCGAATTAGAACCAGCTGAATTACGTCTTGTTGAACCGTTACGTAGTCTTCGTTTAATGCATTATGCCAGCTGGCTGGCCAAACGCTGGTCCGACCCGAGTTTCCCAATGAATTTCCCCTGGTTTAATACACCAAACTACTGGGAACAGCACATTCTTGAATTACGTGAGCAGTTTGCCCTGCTTCAGGAAAGCGAAAATCTGCATCTTTAATCAAATTAAATAGCCAAATAACCCGCATTTCTCGAAAACCCATGAAATATTAAGGCTAAGCACCTGTATTTTTTATGAAAAAAGACTAGAATCAATAAAAAAGAGAGAATGGCGAGAGCAATGAAAAATCTTACATTGAAAACAGCAGGTCTACTCATATTAGCTTTGTTCAGTACTCAGGGACTAGCAGGCAGCCCATGGGCTGATGATACGGCTGCTGATGATACGACAGCAACAGAGCAGACAACAACCGAAGTTATGCCACAGGAAACTGGTGGTAGCCCGGCCATGACTGAAGAAACAACTAAACCTGTTGAAACAGTTGAAGTTAGCCCGCAGCCGGAAGTAATTAATGAAACGGTTCAGCAGGGTGATGTACTAAATGTTAATGAAGCACCTCAGGCTGTTGGTGTCAGGTTACTCGATTTTCCACGCCGTGGCATGACAACTGACAAGGTAGAAAATGAACTTGGACGTCCGTCAGAAATAATACCGTCAATTGGCCAGCCACCAATCAGTCGCTGGGTTTATGATGACCGCACTGTTTACTTTGAATATTCATCTGTTATACACGTTGTTGCAAAATAAAAACCTGTCATCCTGAGCAGTAGTGAAAATTTATAACCCACGCAATTACTACACTTTATCTCAGGATGACAACATGCACATTCAATGAGCATTCTTGAAAAACTCAACCTCCCCTCTCCAGTCACTCAAATAAAAAACCCTCTTTTAGACGAAAAAAAAATACAGTTATTTATTAAACGTGATGAGTTAATACATCCTGTTATTCAGGGAAATAAATGGCGAAAATTAAAGTACAATCTGCTGAAAGCTAACAATAAAGGGAAAAAAACCTTACTCAGTTTTGGGGGGGCATATTCAAACCATCTTCATGCACTGGCCGCTGCAGGAAAAGAACTCGGTTTTAAAACCATTGGCATTATTCGCGGCGAAGCACCAAGAGTTCTCAACCCCTGCTTACAGGATATGATGAACTGGGGGATGCAACTCAAATTCATTACCCGTTTAGAATACAAACAAAAAAATAATCCTGAATTTATTAAAAACCTTAAAACCGAATTTAGTGATTTTTATTTAATTCCTGAAGGTGGAAATAATACAGCCGGAAAAAAAGGCTGTGCTGAGTTACTGGATGAACTGGAGGATCATTATGATGTTATATGCTGTGAAGTTGGCAGCGGCACCATGTTAAGTTCACTTATCCACACCAACACCGATCCGGATACTCGTTTTTTAGGCTTTGCCGTAATGAAAAACACAATGCTTAATGAGGAAATTAATGCCAGTTTAGAACTTTCAAAAACTTTATCAGACTGGACAATTAATCACGAATACCACTTTGGCGGTTTTGCAAAATCTACCCCGGAATTGAATGACTTTATTGTAGATTTTAAACAGACATACAACATACAACTGGAGCCAGTCTATAGCGGAAAAATGTTATGGGGTATTCTAGATTTAGTTAAATATGACTATTTCAAAAAAGGATCTAAAATACTAGCTATACATGGGGGAGGACTTCAAGGTTTACGAGGTTTCAAACAGTTTAAAGAGAAGGGTTAGTTAATAACAAAATAACCTCTAATAAATTAATTATTCTGATAAGAGTTAGATTTAGCTGACGATTTACAGTGCGAAGAAAAGCTAGTAATAAAGAACTAATGGTTCGCTATGCACCTCAGAAAATATCGTCAGTTAAAGCTAACTCCAATAAATAACATACATTCGTATTGTTATAGAAAGAATAGGTAGATAACCATCAATCAACTTTAAAGCGTGAAACCAGATCACTAATTGTTCTGGTTATATTTTTAATGTTCTGCGCTGATTCTTCAGACATTTTTGAGCTGACTACCGTTTCATCTGCCAGTTGCTGAATCGAGCAAACACTTTCCTGCACACTCGAAACAACATCACTTTGCTCTCGTGTAGCCACTTGAATTTGCTCAGCCATATCATTTACAGACTGACTTGCTGCAGTAATTTCATTTAGTGCACTACCCGCCTCTCTTGATTGTTGTACACCTTCTGCAGCCAGACTACTTCCTCGCTCCATAACCTCAACCGCTGCTTGTGTATCTGTTTGTAATTTTTCAATTATTTGTTGTATTTCATTCGTAGAATCATGCGTTCGGTTTGCCAGGGTTCTTACCTCATCAGCAACCACCGCAAACCCTCGCCCGGTTTCACCCGCTCTGGCGGCCTCAATTGCCGCATTCAGCGCCAACAGGTTAGTTTGTTCTGCAATTGATAAAATAACATCAGACACCGAACCTATTTGTTCACTACTTTCCGCGAGCGAACCAATAACTGTACTCGCCTGATTCACTTCATTTGCCAGCTTCTGCATAGACTGAACCGATAACTCAACAACTTCTTTACCTTTTATTGCCTGTTCTTTTGCTGACTCACTGTCCTGTTGTGTTTGTCTGCTGATATTTGCAACTTCTGCAGATGATGCATCCAGCTCTGTTATCGCCGTTGCTATTAACTGGGTTTCCTGGCTTTGCTGATTAATTTTATCTGCAGTACTGTGACTGACTGACTCAGACATAACTGCTGCCTGCTCAAAACCAGCTGTTGAATTTTTTACTTTACTAATAATCGTTTGCAAGCTGGCCATAAATTCATTAAATGAATTGGCTAAATAAGCCAGCTCATCTTTGCCTTCAGCATCCAGCCTTTGCGTTAAATCAGCTTCACCATGTGCAATTTCGGACATTGCAAACGCGAGTTTTTTTACCGAACCTTTAATACCCTTCGATACTATTAATGTAATTAGCAATCCCACAATAAATGCGATAGCGGTAACAAGCATACTTGAATTAGATAACTGCTTTGCACTGCGATTGATAAACCTTGCCTGACTTGACAATGCCTGCCAGGATTCCGCCTCCAGATTCACTGAAATAGCCGATAATTTATCAGCGTATTCACGTAACTCCGCCTCTAGCTCTTCAGTAAAATTATAATAACCATCAGACGCGACAACTTCTTCCGTCATTGTTAAAAAAGCACTTGTGTATTTTTTATTTAAATCATCAATTAACTCCAGCTGCTGTATCTTCTTCTGATTATCAGCTTTTGTTTTTAATACATTCAGAGCGGCTATTAGCTCTGCATCATATATCTTAAACAGTGAAACCAGATCCTGGCTATAATTTGATGTATATCGTTCAACAACAATCTGCTTTTTATTGACTGACTTCAAAACCAGACCCGCTTCCTGTGCCTGGACTTTTAAATCATTTATCATTGAATCTACCGCATCAGACACATGCGTTAAATTAAATAGAACATACGAAGAAAAACATAACATCATGATTAATATTATTACTGGTGCCAGCAATAATTTGATGCCTAATCGCATTTTATTAAGTAACATACTTTTTCCTAATTATTTATTTTATACCTGAAATTAGCAGATCTATATTCCGACCTACTAATTGCAAATTTGACAGTACATCCTTTGGTTTTTTTCCTGTCGATTGAGATCCACTCTCAACCTTTATTAAAATTTTATGATGCCTTTTCACATAAGCCAGTTCTGCCATCATCATATTAATTGCATCATAAACATCTGAAGGATTAATCTCACCCTGTGGGTACTCTGGCACACGAAAAGCATTTAACCCGTATTTTTTTTCTAAATATGTAAATTTATGCAAGTTAAGATAAGCCTGCAAATTAACCTGATACGGCGTGGTTTCATCAGGGTTAGTATTAACTTCAGTTTCTAAACTAATTGAATGTTTATTAGCTAATAATTCTAAATTTTTTAAAATCAGAACACTACGCTGATAGACATCATCCGGTGATATCTTTGGCGCCAGACCATCAAGCATAAACGATGCTTTCCAAAAATTCTGGTAAACATCACTTGGCGTTTTACCCAGCACTAGTTGAGCTACCTCTTCTGATTGCCCGACATTTTTTGAATTCTGTATCTTACGCAACTCTTCCAGAATTAACTCTGCCTGCTGAAAAACATCCTCAGGTGTGATCACCTTTAATGGTATTGGCTCAACCTTAACCGCTGCCAGCCCCATGCTCACCTCAGCATCATGAATTTTCTCAAGAATCTCTAGTGATTTAGCATAGACATGCAAAGGTTTTTTATTATTTTGAACACCGGGAACGCGGGGACTATGCTGAACATTTAACTCATTTCGTAGATGCTGTATCTCTAACACCACCTGTTCAGATCGTTCATAAACATCAGAAGGGGTTATTTCGGCTTTAACCGTTGAAGCAACAGAAAATAAAATGACAGAAAAAAAATAAGCGAAGCCGACTAGAGGACATGACCTCATTTTTATCCCCTTATATAATTAAAAATCTAAACTAGTAAAAGGATAGTCCAATAACAAGGCTAGTCAAACAAATACAATAGATATACCTGATTTAAAAGCGCCCCTTCATTTCTAGCTCTAATGGTTGCCATCTGTAAAATCATCCAGCTCTTTATATGCATCAATATAATCTTTAGAAAAATCAGCAAAACCATCAAATGAAGATGTCCAGTCCTTATTTAAATCAGTTTCATTTACCCGGCTACCATTAAAACTAACGACTTTGTTGGCTTCCAGGTCAAAACTCTTTTTGTATTCTACGAATTCTTTACCAATATCTTTCTTGTAGTTACTAAACTCATCATCCAGAGCCTGTTGACGCTGTCTTGCCTGTTGCTTAAAAGCAGCAAAATCATCAGCTACATCTGCTGGTTTATGTATTTCATAATCATCACCAGGAGATTCAATATTTAACTTACCTTCCTGCAAGGCAACCTGCTGATTATTATCATCCGCATCAACGATAAAGGTAGTACCCCGAATGCCGATAGTTGCAAACTTTGTACGTACCTTTTTAGGCTTTTGCTTACCTATTACTTTTCGAAAGACATAATAAATTTTACCGCCCAATTGTGACAACCAGCCTGACTGCTCCACTCTTAAACTACTTTTCTGATCCAGTACCGACATAGCACCATCATCAAACTGTAATACTGCCTTGCTATTTTTACTGGTAACAACGGTTTCATCACTATTCACCAGAAACTGCATTTTCTCGGGTTTTCTCTTTTCACCCTCCGAATTCATCACATATACCTGCCCCTGAACTTTTACAATTCGGGCTCTGAAATTTTCAGCTAATAATGTTGATTGGAATAAAAAGGGTGATAAAACAAATAAAATGCCTGCCAGCTTTGTAGAATTCATTTTTGAACTATCCTAAGTATAATTATCTGGCCGCCATATTTTATGAAATCTGTTAAATATTAAGCTAGCCCTTGCTCTATATTAGCCTAGAATTTACCTGACCGCATTACAGTAGACACGTTAATCATGTAGGATTTTAGAGGTATTTTCCTTTTCCCACCTGATTTCCAGATCCAGTAGCGCCTGAGGTAGTGCCATATCATTAACACTTAATGGATATTTTTTCCGATAATCTTTCATTGCGAGCCTGAGCTTTTCAAACTGACCTGTTTGATACAGTGTTATTAATACATCCTGTTCGTTTTTCTGCTGACTTTTAGCCAGAACGGCCTCTTTGTGCCCCATCGGCGCACCTCCCGTATCTAATGCCTCTTCGGATACCGCCTGTGACATAACCGGCATAGAGGTTATTCCCCTCGATACTTCAGCATCAGACTCCATATACTGATGACTTTGACTCACCGGTAACGATGCTGATGGAGCACTAACCGGCGCCCGGCTCAGTTTTTTACGCTCCTCTACTGCCCTCACTTTCGCTCTTGCAGCTGATGATGCTACTTTTTTCTGTTTACGTTGATCCGATTTTTCACTCATCTTTCGTGCTTGACGCATCTTCATATCAGACATGATAAGTGTTTTTTCATCTGCCTTTCGTTGTTCGTCTTCAGCAAAATCTGACTCCATAAATCTGGAATCTATTACTTCATTCACCGTTGTATCGGGTTCAAATGCAAATTTCAATACAACACTTAAGCTTAATACCATAACCGCCACATAGGACATGGGCACATACCAGGCACGCTTAACATACTTGTTCAGTATTTTTGAATTATTGTTTTTCTCTATTTCACTCTGTTCTAGTTCATGAGAATCAACAGCCTGATGTGCAGCCTGCAATAGTTTTGCATCTACCGAATCAGGAGGTAGCTCGGTTGATTCCAGCAGATATTTATCATGTAAAAGCTGGAAATCCTTATCCTGATCAAATTCTTTATTATTCATGATACAGGCCTCAGTGGATGCAATATTCCCCGTAAACGTTTTATGCCATAACGTAACCTGCTCTTAACTGTTTCCCTGTTTACACCTGTCACTTCAGCTATTTCAGCAAGACTAAGCGCGGCTTCCTCTTTTAATAAGATCGCACTACGTTGTTCTTCAGGTAAGGCAGCTATGGCCTGTTTTATCTGCTGACGCATCTGCCCCTGTTGCAGGTCTACCTGTGGTTGAGAAGACTGACTCTCTATTGATACATCTGTTACCTGTGACTCTGCTGTTTCTTCAAATTCAACCTGGTACTTTAAATGCTTTTCACTACGCCAGTAATCAACCAGCCGATTATGAGCCAGATGATAAAGCCAGGTGCTAAATTTGGCAGTCACCTGATAATTTGAACGCGCATTAATCAGTTTCATCCAGACATCCTGAAATATTTCGTTAGCAATTTCCTCCCGATTATTCAGCTGGCGTAAAACATAACGATACAAACCGCCTTTATGTCGTGCGTAAAGCACATCAAAGGCGGCTGCAGTTCCATCACGATAACTTAACATAAGGTCTTCATCCGTTAAGTTATCAATATCATTAGAAGAAAAACTATTCAAATTCGACTTTTCTAACGGGTGAATCTAATAAGTTGATCCACCCTGTTTTTATTTAAATTCTCAGGTATCTAAAGACTTAGCCAGAGCAACAAGCTGTAAAAATTCACCTCGATAACCGAAGGAATCATCTCCTTTAGATTTTTTAGCCAGCTCAAGAATATCATTATAATCAAAATCTCGCAGATATTTTCCTCCTCTTAACTGTTGAGCAAAAGCCGCTACTGACGCTGAGAACTTAAAGTTATTACTAGCCTGACTAATGTTTTTAATTACATCATGTTTATATATAGGTTTTTCTATCAGCTGACTGGTAGAGTGACTATCTTTTTTATATCTCAAACGAAGAAATGCCAGCTCATTATTATGTTTAACTGAATCAGCCTGCGAACTATCTGATACGGTTTTAGAATAGCGATTATTATCAATCTGTTTTACTGCACTATCCGTAAAGGTCACTTCATATAATGCGGTTACGCTATGACTTTCACCTATATCTCCCGCATCAACTTTGTCATTATTAAAATCCTCCTGTTTTAATGCACGATTTTCATAACCAATTAAACGATACTCAGAAACCTGATCAGGATTAAATTCAACCTGTATTTTCACATCATTCGCAACAGTGTTCAGCGTTGAATTCATCTCTTCAACTAAAACTTTTCTTGCTTCGTTTAAGTTATCAATATAGCTATAATTACCATTACCCACATCTGCCAGCTGCTCCATTAAATGATCATTATAATTACCTCGACCAAAGCCCAGCGTAGTTAATGAAATACCCGTTTTACGTTTTTCTTCAACAATTTGTTTTAATGCCTCAAAATCAGTAACACCCACATTAAAATCACCATCAGTGGCTAATACAATTCGGTTTACACCCCCTTTGATAAACGATTTCTGTGCCATCTGATACGCCAGTTTTATTCCGCTTGCACCATTAGTTGATCCACCGGCAGTTAAGTTATCCAGTGCCATTGTAATATCAGAGGTTTGATCTCCTTTCGTTGGTTTTAAAACCACACCTGTAGATCCTGCATACGTCACAATTGAAATACGATCGTTTTTATTAAGGTTATTAACTAGTAATTTCAAACCTGACTTAAGCAACTGCAGTTTATCTCGTGTATGCATTGAACCAGAAACATCAACTAGAAAAACAAGATTACTTGCGGGACGCTGTTCGTTATGTGACTGATACGCCTGCAACCCTATATGAACTAAATGGCTATATTCATTCCATGGTGTGGGTGCAATTTCAGTATTAATTGTAAATGGCTGACTTTTACTTTTCGGGTATTCATAATTGTAACTAAAATAATTTATTAACTCTTCAGTACGAACCGCATCCCTTTGCGGTAGCTGGCCCTGATTTAGAAAACGTCTTACGTTTGAGTATGCACCTGTATCCACATCAACACTGAATGTTGAAACTGGAATATCAATAGATTTAAAAATTTCACTATCTGTAAAATGATTATAATTTTCTCGATTTTCTTCAATCTGATGGCTAACAAACCCCTGATAATAAACCGGTGCTGAATGCATACGCGCCATAACACCCGGACTTGCACTTTTAGCCATAATAGATTTTCTATATTTAGCTTTTTCACTAGCAGAAGCCCTTGCTGCATCCTGACTCATCAGTTTTTGTTCAGCCATTACGTGTTGCTGAGAATGCTCCTGACGAATATCTGATTCATTTTTTCCGACTAGACCACATGCCGTTAACAGAACACTGCTTACACAGATTAATGATAGTGATGCGGGGGTAATTGAATTATTCATTATAAAACTCCTTAGTTGGTTTAGAGCTATAAACGTAAGGAGTCAGACAATGGGGTTAAATTAATTTATTTTTTGAAGATTTTTCCAGCAGCGATTAAGGTATACACGGTAAAACAGGAACTTTATACAGGGAAATTTATTAGTCAGGTACGGCAATTATAAAATGCTACGATAGTTCATAGCACTTTCTAATTTTACGCCTCAGGTGTTTTCGATAAGTGATTCAATTGTTTCCCAGTTTCTATCTTCCTGAGTTGTGGAAGTAACTGAGTGATATATCCAGTCTTTATTTAAATCATTAATCGTTTTCAGACAAAAGTCAGGTAGATATGTATACAGGATAAACACTCGAAAACCATCTGAAGTAACAACAGCAGCAAATACAGACATTTGCTGCTGCTCCAGCTTCTCTTTTAATAACATTTCGAGTTCATCGAGCAATTTGCATTCTTCAGGGAAAGGAAAACCGCTTTCATCCACATCGTTTAATGGAACAGCTATACATACCTGATGCATATAACGAGGATGACAGACATAATCTTTTATGCCTTCATTTAGACGTACCCTTAAAGGGCTACCTTCGTACTGCTTTTCGTATAATCCCCAACATTCCTGTAGAGCCATAATCTTATCGTCCCTGAAAATATTATTTACAGTTGATTCTTCTTACTAGTGAAGCTAATGCAATTAGACCTGAACCAAATAACCAGAATGCAGCAGGTACCGGTACAGCTTGAATGCGGCCATATATTTGTGCTGTGGTTTTTGAGTGTTCATCCGCAAAAGTGTAATTTTCAAATGTCAGGCCACCATCACGACTAAAGCCTAATATTTCAAATGCATATGACTGACCCTGATAATCAAACAACGAGTCTTCACTAAACGCCGTAAGATTCACGTAATCAGGCGCATTTGTTGAACCATTAGGTGTGTTATCTATACCCAGAGAAAAATCAAAGGTAGACCAGCCAACACCATTTAATTTTACATTCAGATCAAAATCAACACCGGTTACACCGCTGGAATAATAAGTAGATTTATTATAATAGGTAAAATCACCCAAAGAAAATGCCACGCCATCTGTTATGGAAAAATCTGGCTCATAAGCGTCACTGGCAGTGCCATCAAATTTGAACTGACTGCTTCGATTGTAGTAATCCAGCCCCCAGTTAAAAACACTTCGATCATTAGAGTAGTAACCCAGATCATTATTTCTAATTGAAGTGTAATCACCGTAACTTGCTACAGGATTACTAAACTCACCATAGGCATAACCACTAAAACTTACAGAATGGGCTGATGCACTAAACAGCGCCGCACCAGAAAGAACACACACTTTGATATACTGTGAAAGCTGATCCATCATTTATCCTTAAATACTTAAAATACTTAAATTTGTAACTATTAATTATGATTATTTTTGTATGTGTAGCTGCAAGAAACACCCCACGACCTACTTTTTTGTATACTTTTCAACCAATTAGCTAACACACAGTATTTTATGAAAATTATAGCATTTTAAAAAAACCGACAGTCTTTTTAAAAAAAACTATATTTTTCAATCAATTACGTAAATTCAATATTTTAGAAAATGACGGGATTATTATCACTTTGTGACATTTGTCACAGACTCTTCCAGGATTTGGCTCAAGTGGTTCATATCATTAATCAACTTCCAGTTACCGCCTCCCTGCTCAACCCGATTGGTCCATTCATCGACTCGCTTCTGATACTTTCGTGGATCAACATTGTCACTTTTGAGTTTAGTGACATTTATGGCTACAACATGAATACCGTTAAAACTGATAGGAAAATTACGTATCTGCCCTTTCTTTATTTCTTCTTTTAAATCAGAAAATATTAGAATATATCGCTGAGTCGCCTGAGTTTCGTTTAAATACTCAATCGCCTGAAGAATCCCCCCTGTAATATCCGTATATTTACTGGATTTAATGTTTT
This sequence comes from endosymbiont of Galathealinum brachiosum, assembly GCA_003349885.1. Taxonomy (NCBI): domain Bacteria; kingdom Pseudomonadati; phylum Pseudomonadota; class Gammaproteobacteria; species endosymbiont of Galathealinum brachiosum. Next base: position 547,833 of record QFXC01000013.1, read on the forward strand.
TGCCAAATTTATCTACTGACTCAAGAAAAGCACGTTTTTGTGCATTAGCCATAGAAGGCCTTAAATCAAAACTCATTCGAGCAACAATATCTTTTTCATTAAAACTTTCACTATCAATTCGTGCCAGCGCCAGAGACTCTCCCGGCTGTAGTGACCCTAATAGATAACGCAATACAGTTTGTACCTTATCAAACTGCTTACTATACGTTCCAGAGGTATCAACCAGTACATATACCGCCTTTTTCTCCCTCGGCTCCGAACAACCATGCTGCGCCAGTATGCTAAGGGAAAGTAGAAAACTCAGCATTATGAATAAACCTTTTGCTGCTAATGCCCTCATAACTCTGCTTCCTGCTCTTTCTGATGAGTCAAAACACCACTGATCTTCTCTTCTTTTTTCTCTTTCTTATCCACGGCACTTTTCTTAACACTGATTTCTAATTTTAACGGTATAAAAATAATCAGGTCATAAAGACTCATCAATAATCGCCCAATACCATAAATGACATTCGCGACAAAACGAATAATCACAACCAGCATATGCAATACCCAGACAATAAATAATCCGCTTACGGTTCTAAAAGAATGGATAAAAGACTCCAGTGGAATCGCTACAAATGTCAGTACAAAGGGCAAAGTAAAACCCATCACCATCTGACCAACCGAAGGTATCCAGCGCAGTGGAGGTTCTGCTACTTCGACCCCCGTAAGTAATTGAGACAACGCTTCACGATCAGCGGCTAACATATCACGCATGTAAGCCAGCGAGGCCTCAATGCCCGCGAAAATAAATAGAAAACTCAGCATAATCCAGAAAATAATTTTACGTTTGTGGTCTTCCAGTAAATGAATAACCGGAAACAGGCGAGTCACTCCCACCGACTCCATCAGGAATAATCCCAATATGACTTCAATGCTAATGATAAACAAAGCAGAAACATCCGATGCCCTGATTGAGCTTGACCCCAGATAACTGGAAGCCCCTACCATTTCCTCCATTGGCAGTGCGACCAGTTGAAAGTTTACATACATACCTATAATGGCCAGACACAGGGCCAGACCCGATATAAAAAACTGAGTCATTGATGAAGATGACAGCATGCGCACGGCATAATCAGTCTGATTCCTGATATCTTCATAACATTTCATCTGTTCATCAAGGATAAGCGAACGCTGCTCCAGACCCGTAATTTTTGTTTCAACAGAATTCAGACTATTGGTAAGAGAGCGCCAGTAAGGCATCATTTTTTTCAATAATCCATGTCTATCCCGATTAGCACGGCGATATTCCTGTAAATCAGTTTCAAGTGCTTTTTTCAAAGTGCTGTGAATATCATTTAATATTTTAGCAACTACCGGTGAGCCATTATCCGGAATATCAGCAACCGCCTCCACTGCTTTTAGCCATTCGGGAGGTTTAGGCGGGACTTCACTCGATTGAACGTAATCTTCATCAATACGTGTAATCTGCTCTTTCAGGTCCCTTTGTAATGATGGGTAACCGCTTAAATCTCGGTTAACCAACGTTTCTACACGCTGGAATTCTCGCTCAATAAAACGTTCCGCATGAACCTGCCCCTGCACTAACAGCACTTCACGATTGCGAGATCGCAGCTGTCTTTCAGCTAGCATTACAGACTGGGCCATCAGGCGTAACGCATTTCGTAAACTACGCGCGAGCAGAAGAATCATTTGATGAGCTGGCTGCCTGGCAATGTACATCACTATAACCAGTGCACTTAACCAGATTAGGAGTGACAACTCCGGCTGGCCATCAATTAAACTAACCCAGAAATCAAACGTCATACCGTGACTCCATTAAAAATTTATTTTTATTATCGTGTGTATGAGGATACACCATAGAAAACGACTTCGCTCAATCTTAACAAACCTGTAAAGAATTAACGCTAAACATATGATACTGTTAATAAACTTACTCCAGATTAATGGCTAAAACTGCAAACTTGGTCTAATATTCATTAAAGAATTCAATAAAAACCTAAAAATACTCAGATAATGGCAAACGTTAAAACAAATAAAAAGACTCAAGAAAAGAAAGCTACAGATAAACCTGTGCTCATCGATTTCAAGAAGCCCGAATACTACCTGAACAGACAACTGAGTCTGCTTGAGTTTAACTGGCGTGTTTTGCAACAGGCGAGAGATAACAGCATCCCCCTGTTAGAGCGTTTACGTTTTTTATGTATATTTAGTACAAACATGGATGAGTTCTTCGAAATCCGTGTTGCCGGGCTACAACAGAAAGTTGAGCTAGGGGCACAACACAATGAACCGGACAATACTTCACCTAAGCAGATTTTAAAACGAATCAGTCAACGAGCCCATGACCTGGTAGATGAACAGTATCAATTATTAAATTCAATTCTGGATGAAAATCTAGCGGATGAAAATATCCGCTTTGTACGACGTACACAATGGAATAGCTGCATGGACAGCTGGCTAAAAGATTACTTTGATAATGAACTGTTACCCATTATTAGCCCTTTAGCTCTCGACCCGGCACACCCGTTTCCTCGCATACTCAACAAGAGCCTGCACTTTATTGTTTCATTAAAAGGTAAAGATGCCTTCGGGCGTAATAGCGGTTTAGCTATTGTGCAAATTCCACGTGCACTTCCGCGAATTATTCAGTTACCTCATGAAGAGTGTGATTGTGGACCCGATGATTTTGTTTTTTTATCATCCGTGGTTCATGCCTATGTTGGCTCACTATTCCCGGGCATGAATGTTAAAGGCTGTTACCAGTTCCGTGTAACCCGTAACAGTGACTTATATGTAGATGAAGAAGAAATAGATGATCTATTACGCGCGGTAGAAGGTGAATTAGGTTCCCGTCGTTATGGTGACGCTGTACGACTTGAAGCGGCACATGACTGCCCTGATGCAATCTGTAATTACCTGCTTGATAAATTTGAACTGTCTGAACAGGATCTTTATAAAGTAGAAGGGCCGGTAAATGTAAATCGTCTAAATGAAGTTTACGATTTAATTAGCCGCCCTGAATTAAAGTACAAACCTTTTGTTCCCGCTATCCCGTCAAAGGTCACACTGAAATCTGATATTTTTGAGTCTATCCGCAAACAGGATATATTACTGCACCACCCATACGAATCTTTTGCGCCGGTTGTTGATTTTATTCGTCAGGCGGCAAATGACCCTAATGTACTGGCAATAAAACAGACCCTGTATAGAACCGGACCGAGTTCTGCTGTTGTTAATGCACTGGTAAAAGCTGCTAAGTTAGGCAAAGAAGTAACCGTTGTAGTAGAGCTGCGCGCACGCTTTGATGAACAGGCCAATATTTCACTTGCGGCTAAATTACAGGAAGCCGGTGCCCATGTTGTATATGGTGTAGTAGGTTATAAAACCCATGCAAAAATGTTACTGGTTATTCGCAGAGAAACCCAACACCTGAGACAATATGCCCATTTAGGTACGGGGAATTATCATTCACGCACTGCCAGATTATACACCGATTACGGCTTTTTCACTTCAAATAAGAAAATTTGTGAAGATGCAAACCGTGTGTTTCACCAGTTAACCAGCATGGGTCAAACCAAGAATTTAAATAAACTGCTGCAATCTCCTTTCACACTTCAGGATACGTTAGAAGCGAAAATTGAAAGAGAAAGACAACACGCAGCGCAGGGAAAAGACGGCCGCATAATCATTAAACTAAACTCTCTCGTCGATTCTGAAATGATCAGCGCCCTGTACCAGGCATCATCAGATGGCGTAAAGATTGATTTAATTATACGTGGCATGTGCAGTCTGCGACCGGGTATTCCCGGTGTATCTGAGAATATAAAAGTTACTTCTATCATTGGCCGTTTTCTGGAACACGATAGAGTTGTCTATTTCAAAAACGATGAAAAACCCGAGGTTTTCATTTCCAGTGCTGACTGGATGGAACGAAATTTATATCATCGAGTTGAAATAGCAACACCAATTGAAAACAAGGTGCTGCAAGATCGTATTATCAATGAATTAGAGTACTACTTACTTGATAATACCCACGCATGGATTATGAATTCTGATGGTGTATACACTCAGGCTGCACCTGAAAACGGTAAAGAAGCCTTTGTTTCTCAGGAGAAGTTTTTAGAAGATCTTGCAGAAAGCAGTTAATAAAATAGTCGTAAGTATTAATGCTTACGACTATTTTATTAAACCATTCTTTCCGTAACAAGTTTTAAGCCAATCACCGACAGGTATTCGGCCTCCTGCTCTAAATCATTAATCGTTAATGGGTGTTCATTAAGCCACCTTTCAGGCAGCTTTAAAGTTAATTCTTTTTCAGAAATAAAAACTTTAATTTCAGGTAATTCATTTTCAGTTCGACTACGATGAAAGATAACAGATAAACGTAAAATAATCGCAAGATGATTTAAAATTAGTCGTTGATCCTTATGCGTTTCACTCGAATTATCCTTAACAAACTTACCACGATGCAATTTAACAATTGCAGATAATCTGCATTGCTCCTGACGGGAGAAACCCGCTAAATCAGCATTTTCAATTATATATGCACTGTGCTTCTGAAATGAAGAATGAGAAATATTTCGTCCAATCTCATGTAATTCACAGGCCCAGAGCAATAAATTTGCAGAGCCCTGAACATCCTTAAACCAGTCATCTTTTAACTGCTGAAACAAACTAAATGCAGTAACCTCTATACGTTGCGCATGTTTAATATCTGTATTAAATCGAATGGACAGTGCATTAATACTCTCATTTCGAATATCTTTGTTCTGCCTCCGACCAACCATGTCATATAACAGGCCTTCTCGCAAAGCACCATCGGATACGTGCATATGCTCGATACCCAGCGCTTCAAACACACCCGCCAGAACAATCAAGCCACCAAGGAATACTGGTAAGCGCTTTTCACTAAGACCTGGCAAGTCCAGTTTTTTAATTTTCTTATAATCACTACAGATAGCCACTAACTTAGTTAAAGACTCACGATTAATACCATCATTTTTCTGTAATTTCATTTCACGAATAACACTGGAAATGGATTTTATTGATCCGGATGAGCCAATAACAGACTCCCACCCCAGTCGTTTATAAGTAAAGTTTATTGCTTTCATTCGCTGTAAAACAAAAATTCGAGCCGCCTGCAATCGTTTAGCTTTTATTTTTCCATCAGCAAAAAATTTCTGCGTCATCATTACACAGCCCATTTCAAGACTGTTTAATAATTGCGGTGTAAAACCCTCACCTATTACTACTTCTGTGCTACCACCACCAATATCAATAATTAATTTTGAATGCTGATCCTGCTCAAGCGTATGCGCAACACCCTGATATACCAGTCGAGCTTCTTCATAACCCGATATTATTTCAATAGGAAAACCCAGCGCCTGTTCGGCCTGAAAAATAAAATCATCAGAATTATTAATACGACGTAAAGTATTCGTTCCAACGGTACTAACGCACTGAGCTTTTAGTGTTCGAATTCGTTGCCCAAATCGACTCAGGCAATCAAGCGCTCTTTGCTCAACATCTGCATCGAGCTCACCCGAACCATCAAGCCCTTCAGCCAGTCGTACCATTTCACGAATACGGTCCTGAATAACAAGCTGACCCTGATCTTCTTCAGCTACAACCATATGAAAACTATTTGAGCCCAGATCAATTGCGGCTATTGTATTTTTACTTAACAAGGAATGTAGTACCCATCAATAATTTTTATCTAAAGGCATTATAGTGCCTTCAAGTTTATGGTCAAAATGTTTTATTTAATAAATTCAGACCCTCTACTGTGGTTTAACATAATTTTTATAGGCTTGCATTGTCTTATGATTATCTATAATTATTTTTATTAAATATGGCCTGTTTATTGCTCATTTTTCATTAACACCGACGAAGTATCAAAAACGTCAATTTTATAACTCTGTCGGTCTGTAACTATATACCGGTTATCTGCAAATTAAATTTGTGCATAAAGTCACTATTTAATGGAGATATTTGCAATTATTCTGGTCTATAGTTTTAGTTAGACAATAATAATTGCATTACTATTTTAATACCACTTTCGGTAGTCGCGCAGCGGGGACAATGAATATGAGTATTTTTGACCACTACACACAACGCTTCGAAAATAATAAGGAAGAAGAATTAAGCTTGCAGGAATATCTTGATCTCTGTAAAAGCGACCCTCTCACCTATGCCAGCCCTGCTGAACGCATGTTAAAATCAATTGGTGAACCTGAATTAATCGACACCCATAACGATCCTAAATTAAGCCGTCTGTTTCAGAATAAAGTCATTAAAATATATCCGGCATTCCGTGAATTTTATGGCATGGAAGAAGTCATTGAGCAAATAGTCTCATTCCTTCGTCATGCAGCTCAGGGGCTGGAAGAAAAGAAACAGGTTTTATATCTTCTTGGACCGGTAGGTGGTGGTAAATCATCTTTAGCAGAACGTCTGAAAGCTTTAATGGAGAGAATCCCTTTTTACGCCATTAAAGGCTCACCTGTTTTTGAGTCACCCCTGTCTTTATTTGATACAGAAGAAGATGGTGAAATTCTTGAATCCGATTACGGCATTCCAAAACGTTACGTTAATAGCATCATGTCGCCATGGGCAACGAAACGGCTGGATGAATTTAATGGCGATATAAGCCAGTTTAAAGTAATTAAAATATACCCCTCCATACTAAGACAGATAGCCATCACTAAAACTGAACCGGGTGATGAAAATAATCAGGACATTTCCTCACTTGTTGGTAAAGTTGATATTCGTATGCTTGAGGATTTCTCACAGGATGATCCTGATGCTTATAGTTTTTCCGGTGGATTGTGCCGTGCAAATCAGGGCTTAATGGAATTTGTAGAAATGTTTAAAGCACCAATTAAAGTGCTTCATCCACTTCTAACCGCTACACAGGAAGGAAATTACAAAGGCACTGAAGGCCTTGCAGCCATTCCATTTGACGGTATTATCCTCGCCCATTCCAATGAGTCTGAGTGGCAGGCTTTTAGAAACAATAAAAACAATGAAGCCTTTCTTGATCGTATTAATATAGTTAAAGTACCTTACTGCTTACGCGTTTCAGAAGAGTTGAAAATTTATGATAAGTTACTCGAAAACAGTTCACTGAACGAGTCACCCTGCGCCCCTGGCACATTAGAAATGATGTCTCAGTTTGCAATACTCTCCCGCCTGAAAGAGCCTGAGAATTCAAACCTGTTTTCAAAAATGCGCGTATATGATGGTGAAAACCTGAAAGATACAGATCCGCATGCTAAGTCATATCAGGAATACCGTGATTATGCTGGTGTAGATGAAGGCATGACCGGTTTATCTACCCGATTCGCATTTAAAATAATTTCTCGTGTTTTTAATTTCGACAATACTGAAATTGCTGCCAACCCTGTACATCTTCTATATGTACTCGAACAACAAATTGAAAGAGAGCAGTTCCCTAAAGAAACTGAGGAAAAATATCTATCCCATCTAAAAGGTTATTTAACACAAAAATACATTGAGTTTATCGGCAAGGAAATCCAGACCGCTTATCTACAGTCTTATTCGGAATATGGACAAAATATATTTGATCGGTATGTTACCTATGCCGACTACTGGATTCAGGATTCAGATTTTCGTGACCCTGAAACCGGTGAAATGTTTGATCGCAGCTCACTTAATGATGAACTGGAAAAAATTGAAAAACCGGCAGGCATTAGCAACCCTAAAGATTTTCGTAATGAAATCGTTAATTTTGTATTACGTGCCCGCGCGAATAATGAAGGCAAAAATCCGACCTGGACCAGTTACGAAAAACTACGAACGGTAATCGAGAAAAAGATGTTCTCAAATACCGAAGACTTACTACCTGTTATTTCATTTAACAGCAAAGCCTCTCAGGACGACCAGAAAAAGCACGAAGACTTTGTCTCACGCATGGTAGAAAAAGGTTATACCGAGAAACAGGTGCGTTTACTAAGCGAGTGGTATCTACGCGTACGTAAATCATCATAGGTTATTCGTATGGCTCAAATTGTAGATAGACGACTTAATGGAAAAAACAAAAGCGCTGTTAACCGGCAGAAATTTCTTCGCCGTTTTCGTAAACAGATAAAAAAATCTGTTGAAAATGTTATCGCTGAACGCAGTGTAACTGACCTTGATAAAGGGGAAAGAATATCAATCCCCAAAAAAGACACGTCTGAACCTTTCTTTCATCATGGGCAGGGTGGGCATAGAGATATGGTTCATCCGGGAAACAGGGAGTTTCATCAGGGCGATAAAATACCACGACCACAGGGCGGTTCAGGACAGGGCGAAGGTGGTGAAGCTTCCGACTCAGGAGAGGGTGAAGATGACTTTGTATTTGAGCTCAGCCGTGAAGAATTTCTACAGTTTTTCTTTGAAGATCTCGAATTACCTAACCTGGTTAAAACCAAACTATCGACTATTACTGAAACAAAAAAAATACGTGCGGGGCACACGTCAGAGGGAATGCCGTCCAATATCAATGTGGTTCGTTCCTTAACAGGGGCAATGGGACGTCGCATAGCGTTACGAGGACCATATAAAAAAGAAATTAAGAAAATTGAAGCAGAGCTTGATGATTTACTGAAACGATATACTGAAACTGATCAGATTATTATCGACTTACGTGAACGTATTAACTATCTGAGAAGTAAAATAAAGAGAGTACCTTTCATCGATAGTTTTGATTTACGCTATGACAATAAAATTGATCAACCAGTGCCGACCACTCAAGCAGTCATGTTTTGTATTATGGATGTATCAGGTTCAATGGGAAGAGAAGAAAAAGATATAGCCAAACGTTTCTTTATGTTGCTGTACTTATTCCTTACTCGGACATATGAAAAAATTCAGATAGTTTTTATTTCACACCATACCATTGCATCTGAAGTTGATGAAGAAACCTTTTTCTACTCACGAGAAACAGGTGGAACAGTTGTCTCTAGCGCATTAAAACTAATGGCATCTATTATTCAGGATCGCTACCCTACAAACGACTGGAATATTTATACCGCTCAGGCATCTGACGGTGACAACTGGCATAACGATTCAAAAATATGTATTGATCTGCTCAATAAAAACATAATGCCCTTTGTACAATATTACTCGTACATAGAAATCACAGCTGATCGTCATCAGAACTTATGGGAAGAGTATAAAAATATTCAATCAAACTGGGATAATTTTGCTATGAAGAAAATTGAAAAAATTGCTGATATATATCCTGTATTTAGAAAACTTTTTCATAAGCAAGAAGCCTGAGTCATGACAGTAAAGCATAAAAAACATCAGCCTATATCAGAAACATCTGAATGGACTTTTGAACTTATTGAAGAGTACCACACTGAAATTGAACGCATTGCAAATAACTTCGGCTTAAACACCTATCCTGTTCAACTAGAGATTATTACCGCTGAACAAATGATGGACGCCTACTCTTCTGTTGGCATGCCTGTTGGTTATAGCCACTGGACTTTTGGTAAGGAATTTGTAAATACTGAAAAAAATTACAAGCGGGGCCAAATGGGCCTGGCTTATGAAATTGTTATTAATTCAGACCCCTGCATTGCATACCTTATGGAAGAAAACTCAATGCCTATGCAGGCACTGGTTATCGCTCATGCAGCCTATGGACATAACTCTTTCTTTAAGAATAATTACCTGTTTACAACATGGACCAGCGCTGACTCCATTATCGATTATTTGCTCTTTGCTAAAAACTATATTGCAAAGTGCGAATCAAGATACGGTGAAGAAGCTGTAGAAAACATTCTTGATTCATGTCATGCATTGAAAAATTTTGGGGTAGACCGTTATAAGCGGCCGCCCAAATTATCTATGCAAGAGGAACAAAGTCGCCAGCATGAACGTGAAGAGTACCTACAGTCACAGGTGAATGAATTATGGCGCACCATTCCTGAAAAATCTGAAAATTCAACTGATGATCAGGCATTTAGATACCCTTCTGAACCTCAGGAAAACATTCTCTATTTCATTGAAAAACATGCTCCACTACTTGAACCATGGCAAAGAGAAATAGTCCGTATTGTAAGAAAAATCGCCCAGTATTTTTACCCGCAGCGGCAAACTCAGGTAATGAATGAAGGATGGGCGACATTCTGGCATTATACAATTTTAAACCAGCTTTATGATGAAGGCCTTTGCACAGACGGCTTCATGATCGAGTTTTTACAGTCTCATACCAATGTTGTTTCCCAACCATCATTCGACAGTGAATATTATTCAGGTATTAATCCTTATGCATTAGGTTTCAATATGATGACTGACATACGTCGAATATGTGAAAACCCGAATGATGAAGATCGCGAATGGTTTCCAGATATAGCCGGAAGTAACTGGCTTGAAACCATGGATTTTGCCATGCGTAACTTTAAAGATGAAAGTTTTATTGGGCAGTATCTTTCACCAAAATTAATTCGTGATTTTAAAATGTTTGGCATTACGGATGATGATAAGAACAGACAGATTGAAGTGAGCGCTATACATGATAGTGCAGGTTATCAAACTATTCGAAGCACTCTTTCGGAACAATATAATCTGGGCAGCAATGAACCAAACATTCAGGTATACAACGTAGACGCCAAAGGTGACAGATCACTTACCCTGCGCCACACGCAACATCTGCGTCGACCTCTGGACAAGTCAGCCTATGAAGTCATTAAACATGTTGCCAGATTATGGGGCTTTGACATTAAACTTGAAAGCGTAGATGAGAACGATAAAATAATTAAAACGTATGAGTGTTCTCCTTCCAAACAATAAGTATTAGTCAAATTAATTTTCAGTATTCGCAAAGTATTCTTTCGTGCCACGCATTTTAATAACCTGTTCCAACTTACTTAATGCTTTGGCATAAGCAGCAGTTCTTAAACTGGTATTTTCACTTTGATGTTGATACTGCCACATTTCGTCAAAACTCATTTTTAATACTGCCTGCAAACGTGTTCGGACTTCATCCAGAGACCAGGGGTATCCGGCTTTATTCTGTACCCACTCAAAATAACTAACAATAACACCTCCTGAATTTGCCAACACATCAGGAATGATAACCGTACCTCTTGCATGCAAAATTTCATCAGCTGCAGCTGATATTGGGCCATTGGCAACTTCGGTAATCCATTTGGCTTTTATATTATTAACATTTTTTATGGTAATTGCATTTTCTAAAGCCGCCGGCACTAATAACTCAACATCAAGTGCTAATAACTCTTCATGACTTATTGATTTATGCGTTTCAGATTCACACACAGAACTTTTACAATAGTCCGAGTCAAATGAACGATCTTTATCCTTAAAACTTTTAACCTTATCAACATCCAGTCCTGCGGCATCACAAATTGCACCTTTTGAATCACTAATTGCGATTATTTTATAACCCGCATCAAATAAAAGCTTAGCTACGTTATAACCCGCATTACCAAAACCCTGAACAGCAACACGAATATCTTCAGGTGCTTTTCCTTCTTTGCTGCGTAAAAATTCAGTTACAAGAAAAGCCCCCCTACCGGTCGCTTCTTCCCGCCCTAAACTACCGCCCAGATTTACAGGTTTGCCCGTAATTACTGCCGGCTGTTTATGTCTCTTGATTACCTCAAATTCATCCCGCATCCAGCCCATTATTCTGGCATTCGTATAGACATCGGGGGCCGGAATATCTTTATCTGGCCCGATAAAATCAGCCATTGCTCTCATATAGGATCGTGACAGTCTTTCCAGCTCCATACGAGATAAAGTTTTCGGATCGACATTCACTCCTCCCTTTCCACCACCAAAAGGTAAGTCGACAACCGCGCATTTAATCGTCATCCACAATGCCAGTGCCTGAACTTCATCCTGCGACACATTTGGGTGGAATCTAATACCACCTTTACAGGGCCCTAGATGTGAACTGTACTGACAACGATATGCATCAAAATACTGTGTTGATCCATCGTCCATTAATACGGGCAATGATGAACAGAGAGTTGACCTGGGACGAGACAGGCTTTCAATTACCGTAGCTGAGATACCTGATAATTTACCTAATGATTTTAAACGTTCGCGGGCATCATGAAAGACAGATGGCATTACATTTACCTGAGTTTATAAAAATATAAACAAGAATAACTCAGAATGATTTAAATTTGAAAAATACTTTTTGAATTAACGTACTACTTTCGTAGAAGGGCCTTTGATGGCATTACAACAGGGATAGACCTTGCTTTTTAAAAGTCTATCCCCGGGCATATTAGTTGCGGGGATATAATCTACGCCGCTTCTGGTCGTTTGCTGTAATTACTTTTCTTCGAACTGACATTCTTTCCACGTTTTTTATAACGTACATTAGGGTTGCGACGTTTAACACCGGATTTTCCAGCATTAAATTTAGGCCTTTCCTGCTGAGGCTCTAAACCGGCAATCACGGTTAATTCATAACGCGTATCCACAAATTTCTGTACACGGTAAAACAACTGCCAGTCCTGTGGACCAATTAATGAGTAAGCCGAACCGGTTGAACCACCCCGACCAGTACGCCCTATTCTATGAACATAGTCTTCTGCCTGCATAGGCATATCGAAGTTAATAACGTGTGACAGTGTTTTTATATCAAGACCGCGGGCAGCAACATCTGTTGCCACTAGTATCTTTAGACGTCTACGTTGCATCTGCTCAATCACACGACGACGCATATTCTGACGCATATCCCCATGCAGAGCAGCACATGCATACCCTTCATCCTTTAATTTTTCAGCCAGTTTATCGGCACCTTTTTTAGTTGCCGTAAAAATAATTGCCTGCTCTACCGACTCATCAGATAACACATGCTCCAGTATTTTTCTTTTATGGCGAAAATCATCTGCCTGCAACATATGCTGAGTAATAGAATCATGCTTAATTTTTACACCGGCAATTTGAATTCGCGCAGGCTCTTTCAAAAGTGCACGCGCCACTTTTTCAACCTGGCCTTCCAGCGTAGCTGAAAACAGTAATGTCTGGCGAGTAGCCGGTGTTTCATTCGCAATACGAGTTACTTCATCAACAAAGCCCATATCTAACATACGGTCAGCTTCATCTAAAATTAACAGCTCAATACGGGAAAAATCAACTCGACCTGAATTCATATGATCAATTAAGCGACCCGGGGTTGCTACCAGAAAGTCTAATGACTGACGTAGAGCTTTAATTTGAGGGGGATAAGGCATACCGCCCACAATAGTGGTTGAGCGCATACGCAAATATTTAGTTAACTGATAAATATTATCTGAAACCTGCTTTGCCAGCTCGCGGGTTGGTGTTAACACCAGCACACGCGGACCTTTACCCTGACCGGCTTCACTCTGAGATAGAAGATGTAAAGCGGGTAATACAAAAGCGGCCGTCTTACCTGTACCCGTAGGTGCAGATGCCATCACATCCTGACCCTCTAAGATATGTGGAATAGCCTGTATTTGAATATCTGATGGTTCGGTAAAGCCCAGATCACTAATAGATTTTAATAAATCTGGATGTAATGCTAATTGATCAAATGACAAGCTGAAAGCCCCTATAACGATGAAATTGGTAGATTTACGCTACCAACCGGGTCTTGCCTGATTACTTTTTAGGCCTAAAGGCTGGAGCGTTTCATGGTCGATTGCAATACTCGCAATCAGGCGTGAACTATAGGTTAAATCGCCTTCAAAAGATACAGTATATTAGAATATATTTAAATATTTACACTTACTTAAGTGGTTAATTATTATACAGTTTTAATATAACACCCTGCCCCTTCAAGCAATTTCACTCATCTCTGATATGAATAATCTAACCCGCTAACCTCTCCTATAATGTGGGCATCGAAATACGCTCCATCAAATAACACAAACAATCCTGGCGAATCACCTGAGTATCCATGGTTAACATAGCCGGCATGACCGGTCGTTTTAATACGATTTTTTCTTCAGAATATTCAAAAAATTCCCGACCCACTTCTCGCTCATCATCATCAAACGCCTGTAAATAAGCACTGCTCTCAGGCTCCACTAATGCCAGCACCGTTCCTTTATCTAACTCACAAAAATTATAATCTTCGATTTCTGGTAACAGGTTAATAGTTGCATCATCTTCAAAACCAAAAGAATATCCTTCTGGAATTTTTACTCTGGCTACAGTGTGAAATAAATTTAAGTTCATATCTGCACACTCGGATAATTTTTCACAACTTAATACACTTTGTAAATAATGCAGAACATGATCAATGCCTGATTTTTCTCCTGATAGACCGCACTCTAATGTAACTGCCGGACATAACTCGGCAAAAGCAGATGACTGCACGCCTTTAGGCGTAGTGAAATAAACCAGTGTTTCACTAAACAACCCCGCCAACGATAAAAATGATTGCTCTAACTTATTGATGCAGGCGTAATGAGGATTTTTACCTGTATTATTATGAATATCTATACTCGCCCAGACATTCATCTGCTGCATGATATCTGTCACCTGTTGCATCATATGCGCTTCGGCTAAATATTGCTGATGAGTACCCGGCCATACACGGTTGTAATCGACCTGCTCATCTAATCGTCGCACACCCGCTTCAGCAGCTTTTACATTACCCACAAAAATTGAAATAGATCTGGGCAAGTTACCATTCTGATAACTACGTAATAATTTTTGTATGGCATAAAGCCCGGTCGTTTCATTGCCATGTAATAAAGTAGAAATAAACAACGGCTCGGGCTCTTTACCCTTTAAATGAATTAAAGATGGTTTGTCTAAAATACGATGCAGGTTTTCAGCTTTAGCATTCAGGAAACCCTCTGGTAATTCATTATATTGCTCTAACATTTCATCTCTTACCTGTAGATTTCAAAATCCCAGCCATGTACCGGCTCACCGGTTTGCTGGTTATGATAATAAGTTTCCAGTAATCGCTGCATATCATTTCCATGAAGTTTTACAAACTCTCGCTGCCAGTGACTACCTGTTTGTTTATGTTCTGCGCGCGACTGAATAATATTTAAATAATATTCAATATCATCCGCATCCAGTTTTAAACTCTCTAAACCTGCCTGAGCATTATCAATTAACTGATGTAAAATAAGATGGCGCATATCACAGCGATCACAACCGGGCCAACTAACCTTATTATCCAGACCATGCTGTGCTGAAGTATAAAAATTATCTCTTGCCTGTGAAAAATGTAACTGCTCATTTGGCGGTGTTTCATGCATCGCATAAAATTGCACCAGACCAAAATAAAAAGCCATATTAGCAATATTATCCACCACACTTGGTCCGGCGGGTATAACACGATGCTCAATTCGTAAGTGTGGCGTGCCGTCCGTATCGTATCCAATTAATGGCCGATTCCAACGCCAGATCGTGCCATTATGTAAACTCACATGCTGCATCAAACTGGTATCTTCAGTAAAACACATAGGTAACAGTACGGGAAAATGCTGTACGTTTTCCGTAAAACACTCCATTAATGAATGCCGCGCATAATCAGTTCCAAAACTGACACGATGTATCGGTCCCTGTGCTGCACCGTTATACCCGCCTACGTCAACCGCCTGTTCAAAAACAGGAATGCGTGTTTCATCCCACAGATCTTTAGCAAACATAAAAGGAGAATTTGCGCTAATGGCAATCATCGGCGCTGAAATTAAAATAGATGCATTG
Organism: endosymbiont of Galathealinum brachiosum; assembly: GCA_003349885.1. Taxonomy (NCBI): domain Bacteria; kingdom Pseudomonadati; phylum Pseudomonadota; class Gammaproteobacteria; species endosymbiont of Galathealinum brachiosum. The sequence goes on from QFXC01000013.1 coordinate 563,523, forward strand.
TAATAATGATGAGCCAGTTCCTGCGGAGCCTGTAAATGAATTTGCAAAGAAGTAGCAGCAGCTTCAAGCATAACATTATGATGAGTACTTTTTAGTGATTGACGACCATTTATCTTTAACTCTAATGCCCGCCCCTGACGTTGCAACAAAACCTGTTCATTAAGCGCTTTATAACGTAATAAATTAGAGACATTAGCCATACTCAAGTGTTTATTCTGCAAGGTCTGCAAAATACCCGTGCTCAATACACGACAGCCAATATCATCTGCAACTTTTTTACAGTAATTCCAGTTTTGTTGAAAATCTTTTTCAAACTCAGAAAGAAAATTAGACTGTATACTAGCTGGATCTGCATTAAGCTCGATATTAAATTGAGCTAACTCAGCGGTATAAAGAGAACTATTTGCAGTCTTTAAAAAAGCATCATTACTGGGAGATGGATCTGCATTCTGATCAATTAACCAGGCCTCCATTTCATAACCGGCTACCGGCGATCGAGTAGAAAATACCCGATCAGCAAACCATGTTTCCAGTTCAGATGTTTCCCGTTGAAGACGCTGAAGAAAAACCTGAATATCCTGCTCGGTAAAGTGATCCGTCGTTATTTCCTGACCCATACTACAGCAGCACCTCAGTTTATTTTTTAGCAAAACCCGGATTTTTCAGACTGGATTTAAAAACATCCAGTCATATACTAGTATAGTAGAACATTATAGAAATCTAAACTATTGATAAGCCATTGAAAAACAAGCATTTATATCAACAAATTATAAGGTTGCACCAGTATCCTTGTGTAGAATATTACAATCCTTTTGTATATTATTGATTTTCATAAGGTATTTTCTTTAAAACATGCTATTATCATTTTTATATGCATGGTTTAACCAGAGCACAACCGACTTATTTTGAGGAACAACGGATGAAATTTAAACAAAACTTATTATTAATCATCACGACCTTTTTTATGTTGATGTCTGTAGAAAGTCAGGCAGGTCGTCAGGGCATAAGTTTTTATTACGGTTTAGGTCTTGGTGCAGTAGCTCCTACTGACTTTGATGTGAGTGCGACCGGTGATCTTATGTTCGGCATTGAAGAAGATGGCTGGGCACTCGAGCTTATCGGTTATGGCAGTGTTGAGGCCGGGTCTAATAATAGCGCCGTAGACTATTCAGTAAGTGGCAACCATATTGGGCTGGCATATAGAACGATTGAAAAAGACGGTCAATGGTACAAATTCAAAGTAAGTGGAACGGACATGGACTTCGACCTTAGCAACACAACAACTGATACTGTTACTAGCGGTAACAGTTACACATTTGGCTGGGGGATGCGGATGAACAGGGAAGCACGTCTTGAAATAGATTACAGTTATTACAAGAGTGACGATCTGGCTGACGCAGTTCATATGGCAACTGTTAGATATTTCTGGGGTGGCTCAGAATATCAGGGTAGCTCATACTAAATAGAAAAATCTATAACAGAACAATAAAAAGGCAGACCTGATGGTCTGCCTTTTTATTTTTTATAATCAATATTTAACGATTCAAGTTTTGATGAAAAACCAGCCCACTTTATATTAATCCAGTGACTGAATTAAATCCTGCAGCCTCTGTTGCGTACCTATATCCATCCACTTTCCATTATACAATTCACCACTGATTTTATTTTCAGAAATGTACTTCCTTATCATGGGTGCTAATGGAAATTTATCATTAACCTGTCCTTTAAAAAAATCAGCCGAATAAACACCAATCCCGCTAAAGGTAAAATTATCAGATTGCTTTTCAATTAAGCGATTATTTAGAATTGCAAAATCTCCTTCAGGGTTATGCTCAGGGTTATTTACCAATACCAGATGCGCTTTATCTTTTAGTGAAAAATTAATTAATTTTTCAAATGGGTAATCAGTCCATACATCTCCATTAACAACCAGAAAAGCATCATCTCCCAGCAAAGGCAAAGCATTAACAATACCTCCTCCAGTTTCCAGCGCCTGCCCCCCTTCATTTGAATACTCAATATTTAGATTATATTTTTCACCATTACCGATGGTATCGATTATTTTCTGTCCCAGCCATGCGACATTAATAACAACATCTTTAAAACCAGCACGAGCAAGATTGTATAAATGAAATTCGATTAAACGTTTCGTGCCAGCCTTAATTAAAGGTTTGGGTACACTATCAGTTAATGGACGCATTCGTTCACCACGTCCGGCCGCTAATATCATAACTTTCATCTAATTAAATCCAGCGTCATCGCATCTGCCTTAATTTTTAATATTGATAACATGCTTGAGAATTCGGCTAGTTCTTCATATCGCTGACAAACATCAAACACATAAGCCAATGTACGGGGAATATCATCCAGATAACCCGGTTTACCATCACGGTGATTCAATCGTGCAAAAATACCTATGGCTTTCATATGTCTTTGCATGCCCATGAAATCCATCTGTTTAATAAATACCTGTCGGTCAACATTCAGTGATGATAATTTTAAATACTGATCCACCCATTGCAGCTGTTTAACCCTGGGCCAGGCAATGTAACAATCTTTTATAAGAGAGACCAGATCATAAGCCGGAGAACCATTCACCGCATCCTGAAAATCGATTACTCCCGGATTATTTTCATCTGTAATCATCAGGTTACGTGAATGAAAGTCACGATGCACAAAAACAGCAGACTGCTGTAATGCTGATTGCATCAGCAAATTAACTGTATCGGTTATTATTTTATTTTGAGATACATCTAACTCAATATTTAAATGTTTTAGCAAAAACCAGTCTTTAAATAAACTCATTTCAAATTGTAAAAGCTCAGCATTATATTCTGGCAACTCGGCCTGGATACCCTGCATTTTCACAATTGACTGAATTGCATCGGCATAAAATTGATCAACTGTTTCATTGGTTAATCTATCTAAATATGCTGTAGAACCCAGGTCGCTTAATTGCATAAAGCCCTGCGCCTGATTAAAATTATAAATATGGGGTGCCTGAACGCCCGCCGCTTCGATTAACTTTGCAATAGTTACAAATGACCGACAGTCTTCTTTATCTGGTGGTGCATCCATAATAACCCAGCTCTTATTTGCAGAGCGCACCCTGAAATATCGTCTAAAACTGGCATCAGCTGAGGCGACTTCAATCTGATAATTTTCCAGTTTTAAATCAGCACTTATCCATTCTTTTATATCATCAAGCCTTGAATCAGTTATCCCTGCATCAATTTCTGAAGTATCATTTATATCTAACTGTTGAGTCATTACTGTAAGTCTGTTTTGTTTGTTATAATCATGCAAATTCTACCAGTAAACGGCTCTCGGAATACAAAATATGAAAAAGAAAAGCATTATAATAATTGGTATGGGCGAAATGGCCGGTGTATTTGCACGGGGATTTCTACGCTGCGGTTTCCCGGTCACTCCAGTTACCCGACAAATGGATAGTCAGCAGGTTGCTAGTGAAATACCTGACCCGGAACTGGTATTAGTCGCTGTTGCTGAAAAAGATGTGCAGGCCGTACTCTCTAATATCCCTCAGCAATGGCAAGAGTCTCTGGTACTGTTACAAAATGAACTACTACCCAATGACTGGTTACAACATCAGCTAAACCCGACTGTTATTTCCGTCTGGTTTGAAAAGAAAAAGGGGCAGGACTATAAAGTACTTATAGCATCTCCCGCATATGGCGACAAAGCAAACATACTTGTAGACACACTCGCCTCAATTGATATATCAGCACGTGAACTACAATCTGCTGACGAATTACTTTTTGAACTTGTCGTAAAAAACGTTTATATACTCACCACCAATATAGCAGGGTTAAAAGTAGGCGGCACAGTGTCTGAGTTATGGAAAAACCATGAAGCACTTACCAGATCTGTTGCAGGTGAAATAATCGAATTACAGAAAAAACTAAGCACTCAGAGCTTTGACACTGAAAAACTTATAGATGCCATGTTATTTGCATTTGATGGTGACCCTGATCATAACTGCATGGGCCGCAGCGCGCCTGACAGATTAAAAAGAGCATTACAATTAGCTGAAAAACATCAGCTGAATCTGACCACACTGAACGATATAGCCTCCGAATGTCTACTATAATCAGGTGACCATACAATGTAATTTAACTGCCTTATGCTCCAGCTATCATTAAAACAACTCACTTTACGTTATACTGTCATCATGCTGAGTCTGGTGATAGCGCTTTCTATTATATCCTTCATTAGCATTAAAAATTTACTGGATGACAACTATCAGGAAAAGCAGCTTGAAACCCTGAAAATAAAAGCCTACAACATCAGCGTCAGACTAGAATTTTATCGTAGAATTCTTTACCGATTAGCAGAAGAAAACAAAACAAAAGATCTAATCGTTTTTGGTGATAAAAATCAGGCACAGTTATGGGCAAAAGAAATGCAGTTACTCTTACCTGACAGTATAAGCGTGGCACTTTTCAATGATGATGGCGAAATTCTCGGACAACAGAAAGCTTTACGAGTAGGTAGATTATGTTATGCCGATTTACATAGGCATATTAATGACACCCCTTTTAATAAACCACCAGTACATCGTGAAGATCCTGCATTTGCCCACTTTGATTTATTCAACAACGTCATATCTAACAATGAAAATATCGGGGTTTTATTCGCCAGTTTCAGATTATCCGTTTTACAGGCATTGCTGGGTGAACTCACTGAACAGGGTCAACACCTGCAATTATATACTGGGGATAATAAACTAATAGTAGAGACCAACCACTTTGTAAACCACTCTTCTAACAACAATATTTTACATACAGTTAACTTACCAATTAAAAACTCTGACTGGTATTTAAAAGCACACATTCAACAAAAAAAAGTAACAGATATTCTGGTTTATATCGGATTTACCAATGCCATATTATTTATTCTATTAAGCTTTATGCTTTTTGTTTTTTCCAATCGCCTGGTTAAAACATTTTCATCTGATTTTAAAACCATTAAAAACTTACTCATTGGTTTAAAAAACAATGATATAGATACAGACAATATTCATTCAAAACTAAGTGAAACTGAAGATATTATTATAGATATTCAACACATCGCCGAAGATATTTCAGAATCCCAACAACAACTGATGAAATTCAGTCAATGTGATGATCTGACCGGACTTTTAAATCGACGTGGTTTTTTACAGGAGTCGACTCACTGCATCGATTTAGCAAAACGTTCAATTGAATCAACATTGATTTTACTGGATCTGGATTATTTTAAACAGGTGAATGATAATTTTGGTCATGCAACCGGTGACCTAATATTAAAAACCTTAGCGTCATGCATTAAGTCATCAACTCGTACTGTTGATGTTTCAGCTCGAATAGGTGGTGATGAATTTTCTATTATCCTGGTGAAATGCAGTTATGAACAGGCCATCACCTGGTATCAGGATATCTCTGAGGATTTTCAACAACAGCAAAAACAAAAACTCAACCTTCCCGATGAGATAAGACTGTGTAGTTTGAGTGCAGGTTATGCCGGTATAGAATTTGATGACAAGGATATTTCTTATGCCATGTCACGTGCAGATAAAGCACTTTATGCGGCAAAGGGAGCAGGAAGGTCGAATATTCAGGGGTATGAAATCGAGTAATCCCTGTTAACACCCGTAAAAGGGATTAAGCTAACATGTCCTTCAGAGCAGCAAGATGCCCTCTACCCCTTTCTTTTGCTGCCACTTCATCCACTTTACGCCCGCTACCTTCCCACTCTATTTCATCTTCAGGCAGCTCAGTTAAAAAACGACTCGGCTCACATTCAACATCTTCACCATAACGTCGCCTGTGTTTAGCATAGGTAATGGTTAATTCTTTCTGCGCACGGGTTATACCCACATAACAAAGCCTGCGCTCTTCATCCAGGTTCTCTTCCATAATACTGGTGCGATGTGGCAGACACTCTTCTTCAACACCCACCATAAATACATAAGGAAACTCCAGACCTTTAGCTGCATGTAATGTCATTAAACTGACCATGTCATCCTTGGCTTCTTCTTTATTTCTCTCAAGAATATCCATTAAACTCATATGAGCAACGAGTGCACCCAGATTTTTGCTGCTATCGTCTTTATGTAAACGCGCCAGCCATTCAACTAACTCATAAACATTTTCCATGCGTTTTTCAGCAATTTTAATATCACTGCTTAGCTCTTCAAGCCAGTCCTGATACCCGATATCTTTAATCATATCTTTGACGACTTCTATCGGATCTCCGCGCTCTGCATTATCACTTAGTAAATTAATCCAGTTTGTAAAATTCTGTAATTTTGTGACTGCCCGTTCATTTAATATTGTCGATAAACCCATTTCAAAACAGGCTTCAAACAAACTGACATTTCGTGCATTGGCATATTCCCCCAGCTTTTCCAGAGTACTGCCACCAATTTCTCTGCGCGGGGTATTTATAATACGTAAAAAAGCGGTATCATCATCCTGATTTGCCAGCAGGCGCAAATAACCCATCATATCTTTTACTTCAGGACGTTCAAAAAATGACGTACCTCCACTCACAACATAAGGTATCTGCATTTCACGTAAATATTTTTCAAAAATTCTCGCCTGATGGTTACCTCTATATAAAATGGCATAATCACCAAAGCTGGTTCGTTTCTGAAATTTATGTGTATTCAGCTCGACCGTCACACGCTCTGCTTCACCATCAGCACCAGGGCATTCTATAATTCGAATATTGCTACCCAGACCTAAATCAGACCAGAGCTGTTTTTCAAATGTATGTGGATTATTTTGAATTAAGTGATTCGCACATTTTAAAATGCGTGAAGTAGAACGATAATTTTGTTCCAGTTTTATAAGATTTAATTTCGGATAATCTTCATTGAGTAAAGCCAGATTTTCCGGTCTTGCACCACGCCAGGAATAAACCGACTGATCATCGTCACCTACCGCTGTTAAACGACCCTGATCACCAAGCAGCATTTTCACTAATTGATACTGACTGGCATTGGTATCCTGATACTCGTCCACCAGTAAATAATGAATTCGATTTTGCCATTTTTGCAACACATCAGGGCATTTCTGAAATAACACCACTGGCTGTAAAATCAGATCATCAAAATCAAATGCATTGTAAGCCTTTAACTGACGTTGATAACGGACATATAACATGGCATGTTTTATTTCTATGTCATTTTCAGCATTAGCAATGGCCTGCTCAGGTGAGATGAAATCATTCTTCCAGCGAGAAATAGCCCAGCGGGCTTCTTCTGCATCATCCACATTACTCAACGACTCAGAAGCATATAAACCTTTAATGAGTACCAGCGTATCTGCTGAATCAAAAACACTAAAACCCGTTTTATAACCCAGATGTTTATGCTCTATACCCAGTATTCGTAAACCCAGATTATGAAACGTAGAGACAATCAATCCCCGGCCTTCACCTTTACCTAATAAACCTTTTACACGCGCTTTCATTTCTCTGGCCGCTTTATTGGTAAATGTTACAGCTGCAATATGGATAGGTTTAATTCCACATTCGCGAATTAAATAGGCAATTTTCTGAGTGATTACCCGAGTTTTACCACTACCAGCCCCCGCCAATACCAGCATAGGGCCAGAAATATATTCTGCTGCTTCTCTCTGGGGCTCATTTAAACCTGCCAGAGGATGACTATCGACATTAAAACTGGAATTTGCTGGATGGTGATCGGACATAGTTGACGCTTAAGTAGAGTTTGAGTACACCTGATCGTCAGCCCCGAGCTATAATCGTGGCCGGCACTTACACGAAACAAACATGCTTTGAATGACAATCAGGTGCATAGTTTATCGAATCGAACGAAAAGAGATATACCCATTGCGAAATATTTCTTTTTATAGTCAAACACTGAACCAGCTGCTAGACTCTAACTATATGAAAATTAACAATAATTCTGGATTACTGGAGGACACTACACAAATACCATCCTGTAATTTTGATGACAGACCTGATAAGACAAGTATTAGCCTGATAGTTGTGCATAACATTAGCCTGCCCCCGGGACAGTATGGTGGCCCTTACATATCTCAGCTATTTACTAACCAGCTGGATAAAGAGGAGCATCCTTATTTCGCTGATATTTACCAGCTGAAAGTCTCATCACACCTGTTAATTCGCAGAGACGGCGAAATCATTCAATATGTGCCCTTTAATAAACGCGCCTGGCATGCCGGTGCGTCTACCTACTGCGGTAAAGAATGCTGTAATGACTTTAGTATTGGCATTGAGCTCGAGGGTGCTGATGAAGAGCCTTATGAAGACATTCAATACGAAAAACTGGCAGAATTGATATTAGAATTAAGGCAAAACTACCCTGATATCAATAAAAATGCTATAACCGGCCACAGTGATATTGCACCTGGCCGAAAAACTGACCCGGGACCTGCTTTTAACTGGGATCATTTACAACAGTTAATAACACAACAAACTGACTAAGGATTAAACCCGCACCATGGCACTCATCTGTATATTAATCGGGATTATTTTTGAACGCGTTAGCGACATACTTGAAAATTTACGTAATTTTGACTGGTTTGATAATTATAGCCGCTGGTTACTAAAAACCCTGCCCGGCTTAAGCTCGCAACACCAGTCATCTATCCTGATCTTATTACTGCCCATAATGTTAAGCGTCATTATTTTGCAGATCTGGTTTGACGGGAAATTACTGGGGCTGATAGATCTGATATTTGGTCTGGTAATATTTGCTTTCTGTTTAGGCCCTAAAGATCTCAATCGACAGATAAACAGGTACCTGGATGCAAGGGAGAATGGCAATGAAGCGGATGCAGATACAGAAGCCAGCGCGATTATGCAAAGAGAGCCCCCATCAGACCCGGACCAGCAAATCGTTGAGGTAATGCGCTCAATATTACATGAATCGAATGACCGTTTTTTTGCCGTTATTTTCTGGTTTGTGCTTCTGGGACCTTTTGGAGCGTTACTTTACCGTTTGACCTCATACACTATGCGCTCAACAACCAGTGCAACACTTGCCAATGCTGCTCGCCAGTTTCAGGCTATGCTCGCCTGGGCACCGGCACATATGGTTGCGATGGGTTACGCACTCACCGGTAATTACGAGGGTGCCAAAAAGGAATTTTACGGTAAAAACAAACAGGACGATTTATACGACTGTAATTACCATACATTAATCACTGCGGGTCAGGGTGCCCTGAAAGACTGTGCACCCGGAGAGGAAACATCCTGCATCCGCTCTGCTCGCGGGCTGGTATTAAGAACATTAGTCGTGTGGTTAGCATTTATTGCGATTCTGACACTGATAGGCTGGATGTCATGAGTGAGACACAGATCGATATTATCCGCCACGGCGAACCTGAAGGTGGGCGCCGATATCGTGGATCCAGCATTGATGACCCGTTAAGTAAAATCGGCTGGCAGCAAATGTGGGATGCGGTACCGGAAAAACCACCCTGGGAACATATCATCACCTCCCCGCTTTCACGGTGTTTAAAGTTTAGCGAAGCACTGGCTGACACCATGAGTATAGATTTTTCTGTCGTAGAGAATTTAAAAGAAATTGGTTTTGGCAGCTGGGAAGGACGTACTCCTGAAGACATTAAAAATCTTGAAGGTGATGCTCTGGAAAAATTTTTACTCGATCCGGTAAATAACCGCCCTGAAGGAGCAGAACCACTGGATGATTTTGCTAACCGTATCTGGACAGTATATGAAGATATCGCAGAGCAGTATCACGGACAGCATGTATTGGTTGTCGCTCATGCCGGCGTGATACGCGCCATTACCAGTAGTATTCTGGGCATGGCTTTAGACGACGTATATAGCCGCTTAAAAATAGAATATGCAGCGGTTTCGACAACCCGTATATCTGCGGGTAAAAAACCTGTAATGGTTTTGACTTAAAAGACAGTCATTAGTCGTTAATCATCTTTTAATAAGTAGATCTTCCATCTCTTTAGCCGGCAAAGGTCGACTAAATAAATATCCCTGAATCGTATCACAGGCATTAGCACCTAAAAATTCAAGTTGCTCCTGAACCTCAACACCTTCTGCAATTACATCCATACCTAAGCCATGCGCCATGGAGATAATTGCTTTCACCAGCGCCGCATCTTCATGATCAACTTTTACATCACGAATAAATGCCTGATCAATTTTTAAAGTATCAATCGGAAAACGTTTTAGGTAACTTAATGATGAATAACCGGTACCAAAATCATCCAGTGATAATGCAATACCCAGTTCTTTAATTTTCTTCAATCGGGCAAGTGCAATTTCAGGATCAAGAATCAATGCTGTCTCGGTTAATTCAATACACAACTTATCAGCTGGCATTCCTGTTTCTTCCAGAATCAGGGCAATTAACACAGGCAGGCCTTCATCTTTAAGCTGTCTGGCCGAAAGGTTTACTGATATTTTTTCTAACTGATAACCCGATCTAAGCCATTCCACTCCCTGACTACAGGCTTCACGAAAAACCCATTCACCAATTTGCATAATCAGGCCTGTTTCTTCCGCCACGGGAATAAATACACCAGGCGAGACAAAACCTCTTTCGGGGTGCTGCCAGCGGATTAATGCTTCCATACCCACTACCTGCCCGGTAACAACACTAACCTGAGGCTGGTAATATAAGCACAGTTCATTATTATCAATTGCTTTATGCAGGTTATTTTCTAAAGCTAATAACTCAACCGAAGATTGATTCATTGAATCTGCAAAAAACTGGAAATTATTTCTACCCTGCGCTTTCGCATGATACATCGCAGAGTCTGCATGCTTTAGTATTTCATCCGCCTGTTTTCCATCATCAGGGTAAATCGCAATACCAATACTGGTTGATATATGTACTTCCTGTCGTTCCAGCATCATTGGCTGACTAACATTTTCAACAATACGTTCTGCTATGCGAATGATTGCCTGAATATTTTCAACATCATCGAGTAAAATTGTAAATTCATCACCACCAAAACGTGCAATTGAAGAACTATTACCATTCGCATTTATTGCAACCGAATCTGTTTTGCGCACCGCTTCAATTAAACGCTGCGATGTTATTTTTAATAATTCATCACCCGCCGAGTGCCCCATGGTGTCATTAATTAATTTAAATCTGTCCAGATCTAAAAACATTATTGCGAGTATTTTATTACTTCGTTCGGCCTGTGAGATAGCATGCTCGAGACGATCTTTAAACAATCGATTATTAGGTAAGGCAGTAAGGCTATCGTGGTAAGCCAGAAATGCAATTTGCTCTTCTGCCAGTTTACGTTCAGTTACATCACGAATAAGTGCAATCACTTCTCGTGATTTCACCGGCATCATACGCACTTCGTAATAATATAATTTCTTATCGTGATAAATAATAAATTCAAAATGTTTTATCGAGAGTTGCTCTAACACCTGCTTGATCGAAACCTGAAATTTATCAACCACTTCAATATCTAAAACATCGTTTAAATGCTGGTTGATTAGTTTTTCACTTTTTAAATAATGATGGCTACTTTGACCAAGTTTGTAATTAATCACTCGCCCGCTAGAATCAAGATGAAATAGCTGATCAGGAATGGCGGCGAACACCGCATTCATTTCTTCGTTAGCCTGCAATAACTCTTCTGCACTCAGGGTTAAAGACTGCTCAAGCGTGCGCTGGTCAACATCAAATTTTTGATAGGTCTCATTAACTGAAGCCAGAAACGCTTTCCAGGGTGCGCCTGATACATCAACTGATGGTAGGTATTGCTGAATTTGTTGTTTTAGTACGTGATATAAATCTGAATCAGTCATTAGCTGTTTTAATTATTATAATTACAATGCTTATAAATTTAGCAGATTTTAGAGATATTTCCGAGTTTATGAACAAAGTAAAGCAATTCACATAGAGCTCACAGGGGTTTGTTTATGCTTTGGACTCAGTACGCCCACATTAAACAGGTGATTTGTCCCTGTAAACTCTATGATCAAAGCTGTAACTGTCATAGAGTGATGAGAAAGGAATTAAGCCTTATTGTAGATTTCAGCTCCCTTATCAATAAACTCGATCGCCTTTTCCTGCATACCCTGTTCCAGAGCCTCTCCTTCAGAGATACCCTGTTTTTTGGCATAATCTCGAACATCCTGAGAAATTTTCATCGAGCAGAAATGCGGGCCACACATAGAACAAAAATGCGCCACTTTAGCTGATTCCTTAGGCAGTGTTTCATCATGATACTCACGGGCCTTTTCAGGATCGAGACCTAGATTAAACTGATCTTCCCAACGGAACTCAAAACGCGCTTTAGACATCGCATTATCACGAATCTGCGCCCCCGGGTTACCTTTAGCCAGATCAGCGGCATGTGCAGCAACTTTATAAGTAATAATACCTTCACGCACATCATCTTTATTCGGCAGGCCTAAATGCTCTTTAGGCGTAACATAACAAAGCATTGCACAGCCATACCAGCCAATATTCGCCGCACCCAGTGCCGATGTAATGTGATCGTAACCCGGCGCAATATCCGTAGTCAGTGGGCCTAATGTATAAAAAGGAGCTTCAAAGCAATCCTGCAGCTCTTTATCCATATTTTCTTTGATCATCTGCAAAGGCACATGACCCGGACCTTCAATCATCACCTGGATATCATGCTCCCAGGCAACTTTGGTTAATTCACCCAGTGTTTCCAGCTCACCAAACTGTGCTGCATCATTGGCATCAGCCAGTGAACCCGGACGTAAACCATCACCTAATGAGAAACTTACATCATAGGCTTTCATAATTTCACAGATATCTTCAAAATGCGTATACAGGAAGCTTTCCTGATGATGAGCAAGACACCATTTCGCCATAATAGAACCACCACGAGAAACGATGCCGGTAACACGCTCAGCTGTCAGTGGCACATATTTAAGCAATACACCCGCGTGAATCGTAAAGTAATCAACACCCTGTTCTGCCTGTTCTATTAATGTATCGCGGAAAATTTCCCAGGTCAGGTCTTCTGCTTTACCGTTTACTTTTTCCAGTGCCTGATAAATCGGCACAGTACCAATCGGCATAGGTGCGTTACGCAGAATCCACTCACGGGTTTCATGAATATTTTTACCTGTTGATAGATCCATTAATGTATCGCCGCCCCAACGAGCTGACCATGCCATCTTCTCAACTTCTTCTTCAATTGAAGAGGTGACCGCCGAGTTACCGATATTAGTGTTCACTTTCACGCGAAAGTTACGTCCGATAATCATTGGTTCAACTTCAGGGTGGTTTATGTTTGCCGGAATGATTGCACGGCCACAGGCAATTTCAGAACGTACAAATTCAGCTGTCATTTCATCGGGTATTGATGCCCCGAAGCTTTCACCCGGATGTTGTCTAAGTAATTTTTTATATGCCGGGTCTTTGCGTAGTTCAGTTAATTTCTGATTTTCACGAATCGCCACATACTCCATTTCAGGTGTAATAATGCCCTGTCTTGCATAATGCATCTGCGTTACATTTTTACCCGCTAAAGCACGGCGTGGTTTGCTGATATGCTCAAAACGTAAACTGGCTAATTCAGGGTTATTCTGGCGTTCAGTACCAAACTCGGATGTTGGCCCATCTAACTCTTCCGTATCATTACGTTCTAAAATCCAGTTGCCACGCACATCAGGCATGCCTTTCATCAGGTCAATCTCAACTTCCGGATCAGAGAATGGCCCGGATGTATCGTAAACAGGAATCGGCGGGTTAACTTCAAAACCCATGCTGTCAGGCGTATCGTCCTGATCAATCTCACGCATACCCACACGTATATCATCACGTGATCCAGTCACATAAACTTTACGAGAGTTTCTAAAAGGTCGTGTAACCTCTTCTGATAACTTCGAGGTATTCTTAATAAATTCTTCTGGTATGGCGCTCATAGTGTTTCCTCATAATGAGTGTGACTATGGCAAAAGGAAGGAGCAAACAGCAAAGCTTCCCTTCGCCAGTGTAATCTGGTTCAGGTTCTAAGGGTTTAGGACACAACGAACAGTTATTCGTAATACCCTTATCTAAATCAGGAAAGATCTCTATCACTTAAAGATCACCGCGCTTTAGACAATTCTCAAAACTGTGCACTTTTAGAGCCTGCACAGAGTTCCCCTAGCTTGTGGCCGCTAAGTTTACCTGAGCATGATCATTAGGTATAGGACTATCCAAGATAGTTGACAGGGGGTAGAATCAGGCACAAATAATATAAATATTACCAATAAATACCTCAGGGGAACTCAATGCCGTCACATCTGGATCAATGTCGTTACAATATGGTTGAACAACAGGTACGCCCATGGGATGTACTGGATGATAAGGTGTTGAGTACTCTGGAAAATATTCCCCGTGATCAGTATGTGCCAGCGCAGTATTTAAATCTGGCTTACGCAGATACAGCCATTCCCCTGAACGATACCCAGAAAATGATGCATCCAATAATTGAAGGCCGCATATTACAGCTACTGGATATTCAGCCAGAAGATGATGTTCTGGAAATTGGCACCGGTAGTGGTTACCTTACGGCCTGCCTGGCAAATCTGGCCTGTCATGTAGAAACCGTTGAAATAGATGAAACTTTGGCCAAGAAAGCGGCTCAAACTTTGCTCGAGCAGGGTGTATTTAACATTAGCCTGAGTTGCACTAATGGCCTTGATTTGCCTGATGTAAATAATAAATACGATATTATTGTTTTAACCGGTGCAATCAACGAAATTCCCCAGTCATTTAAAAACGCACTCACCGACAACGGAAAAATGTTTGTAGTTGATGGCGTAGACCCGGTAATGACTGCGCACATTATTACACGTACCGGTGATAATGAGTGGTCTGATGAAACAATATTTGAAACTGTATTAACACCTTTGGTACACGGTGAACAGATACCTGAATTTAAATTCTAAGCACACTTAAAATTAAAAAGTAAATTTGTAAAATATGAAAAAAATAACCCTTGGCATAATGACTGCCTCCTGCCTGATATTTAACTTTCAGGCACACGCACAGGACGATGCACCTTATACATTTAACTTCGCACAGGCTCTGGAAACGGCTTCATCCCATGATCAGGATTTGCAGGCCGCCGAGTTTGCTTATCAAAGTTCAGTTGCGGGTCGTGGTTTAAGTAAAGCCGCTTTATTGCCTCAGTTAAATTTTTCAACTTTTGTCAGTCATACAGAATCAAAAACTGAGAATAGCTCAAACGCGTTGATTTCAGATGGAACCATCGATTTCGATACCGAAGGTTACAACCTTTCCCTGAGCCAGTCACTTTACAACCACAGTTTATATAAAAAGCTTCAACAGACTGATATGGCAATTGCATCTGCTACCGCCACAGTAGAAGCAGCAAGACAGGATTTAGTGGTTCGACTGGCAACCGCCTATTTCAATGCACTGGGAGCACAGGATAATTTAAAATTTGCCACCGCAGAAAAAGAAGCCATTGGCAAACAGCTGGAACAGTCACAGAAACGTTTTGAAGTGGGTTTAATTGCCATCACGGATGTAAAAGAAGCACAGGCCAGTTACGATACCTCTGTAGCTCAGGAAATAGATGCACAAAATATACTAGCTGCACAGTTCGAAGCATTAGCAGTCATCCTGGGCACTTATACTACAAGCATTGCCGCCATGAAAGAGGACATTCCTCTGTTAATTCCCGAACCAGCCAGCATGATAAAATGGACTGAAAGCGCTGAACAAAACAATCTGGCGTTAAAAGCAGCCCAGTTTAATTACCAGGCATCTCAGAAGCAGGTGGATGCTGATCAATCTGAACACTACCCATATCTCGATCTGGTTGCTCAACATAATTACAACAGCCCTGATGGTGGTCGTTTCTCATATTCTGATTCAACAGACACAGACATTAGAGTTCAGTTAACCATCCCTATTTATAGCGGTGGCTTTACCAGCTCTAAACATAAACAGTCTGTTGCATTAAAAGAGCAGGCACGTTCATTAAAAGAAAAAGCGAAACGTCAGACGCAACAGCAAACCCGTGACGCTTATCTGGGTGTTACTTCAACCATCGCTCAGGTTAAAGCACTAAAACAGGCACTGCTTTCAACTCAGGCAGCACACGAAGCAACTCAGGCCGGTTTTGAAGTTGGCACCCGTACAGCGATTGATGTGCTATCTACCTTACGTGAAGTCTATCGAGCAGAACGTGATTATGCTCGTGCCCGTTACAACTACGTAATTAATACCTTACGTTTAAAACAGGCGGCTGGCACACTATCCATGGAAGATGGCCAGAACATTAATGCTTTTCTACAATAATTTTTTCTAAAATTTAATATTTTACTAAAGCAGATGAATAGGCCTGCCTTTTCATCTGCTATTTTACAACCCGTTAAGAGTGTCTATTTTGATAAAGGCAGTTAAATTCAGCGACTACCTTGCACCTAAATACTGGCCTACCTGGTTTGCTCTGGCTATATTACGTCTGGTCGTTTTTCTCCCCTTACCCGTCATAGAAATATTCGGTGCCATACTGGGTAAATTAATTTATCTGGCAATGCCAGACAGACGCACCGTTGCAGATATTAATCTACGCTTTGCGTTTCCTGATGCCGACGAAAAAGAAATTCTTCGTATGCGCAAACTCTGTTTTAAAAATATGGGTATCGCCGGTTTCGAGCTAGCGCTTAGCTGGTGGCAGGACAAACGCCTGCTTGAACTGTGCGAAGTAGAAGGCCTGGAAAATATCACCCGGCAACAGGAACAGGGCAAAGGCGTTATTATTTTAACCGCGCATTTTACCTGTCTGGAAATTGGCGGTCCTGTGCTTAACCATTACGTGCCCTTTCAGGTTATGTACAAACGGGCGCATAATAAATTGTTTGATGCCTTTATGCGTTATCACCGTGCTCGTTTATATAAAGCCATTGTTGATTACCATAAACCTATATCGATGATTAAAGGTTTGAAAAAAGGCAATGCAGCCTGGTATGCACCCGATCAGGATTTTCGCGGTAAAGATATGGTGTTTACACCCTTCTTTGGTGTGCAGGCATCTGCTTTAACCGCACCGGCACGCTTTGCACAAATGACCGGCGCTGCGGTTGTGCCTTATTATATAAAACGTAAAGATGCAGGCCAGGGTTACAAACTGGTAATATTGCCCGCACTGGAAAACTTCCCTACAGGTAATACTGAAGAAGATGCGGTAATTGTTAACCAGACACTTGAGCATTTGATAATGCAAAACCCGGATCAGTATCTCTGGGTCCACAAACGTTATAAAAACAGGCCCGAAGGCGAAGCGGCGGTTTATCCTCAGAAGAAAAATAAATCTAAATGAGCATTAAATTAAACAGATGATATACCGACTTCTGACAATTGCTTTATGGCCCGTATTTTTCATATACACATTAAAAATTGCTCTGCGAGACAAATCATCCCGTTACTTTTTTCAACGACTGGGGTTTTCCTATCCTGCCCGAGCAGACAAAAACATCTGGATTCATTGTGCCTCGGTTGGTGAGGTCAATACTTATCTGCCATTACATATCGAATTACTCAAGCAGTTTCCCGACACACAATTTGTCATTACTACCAATACCGTCACAGGTGCAAGCACCGTTAACCGACACAAACTTGAACGAACCCGTCATTGTTACTTACCCGTAGAATCCGCCTTTGCAATAAAACGTTTTTTCAAAGCGTGGCAGCCAACTCAATGCCTTATTATGGAAACCGAATTATGGCCCCTGTTATATCAACTGTGTCATATTAATAATATTTCAATTTCTATTATTAATGCCCGTCTGTCTCATCGCACACTGTCTGCAAACAACTGGATTAAGTCACTTTACAAAACCAGTTTTTCTTATGTTGACAACATAATCTGTAAATCAGATATTGAATTAAATAATTTCATTTCACTTGGTGCATCCAGCACTCAACTATCAACGGGTGGAAACTTAAAATTTGTTCATACCCATAACGAACAAACTATCAAACCGATAAAACTTAACAACCAGCCTTACTGTGTTGCCGCATCCACCCATAACGATGAAGAGTTACAGTTAGCCAGGCTCTGGCAGAAACTTAACCCTGACATGTTGTTAGTAATTGTTCCACGGCACCCTAATCGAAGTAGCCAGATTCAAAAGCAACTGGACTCATTAAATACACGTTATGCCGTTCGCAGCCAGAACCAGGACATTAAGGCTGACACAAAGATATACCTTGCAGATACACTGGGCGAGTTATCTAATTTTATGGCCGGTGCCGAATTTGTGTTTATAGGTGGCTCGTTAATTAAACACGGTGGTCAGAATATTCTTGAATCTGCCCGTTTAGGCAAACTAACCTTGTGTGGCCCTCATATGTTTAACTTTAAAGACGAAGTTGAGTTCCTCCTTGATAACAACGCCTGTTTACAGGTTAAAAGTATAAATGAGTTAGAGCCTGTAATATCAGGCTACTTCAATAAACCTGAAAACTTCGTTTCAATTGCTAACAATGCTAAATACGCATTACAAAAACAGTCAACGATATTAGAAACCTATCTTTCTAAAATTCCTGAAGTGAAATGAATATATGTGATTTAAAAGGGCTGGGGCCAAAAAGTTCAGCAGAACTATTAACTATTGGCATTTCAACCGTTGATGAATTTAAACAGGCAGATGCATTTGAGATGTACCGTCTTTTAAAAGAGCATAATTCAAACACCAGTTTAAACATGCTTTACGCACTCGTCGGTGCTCAGGAGAATATTAACTGGCAAGATATAGCAAAAGAGCGGAAAGTTGAAATCCTTATGCGACTGGATGATATGGGGCTAGCACCTAAATAGAAGAAATAAATATGGATATACAATACAAAATAAACACAAGCATAACAACAGAACAATTTATAGACTTACTTAAAAGGTCAACATTGGCTGAACGTCGACCTGTCAATAATTATAAATGCATGCAAGGCATGATTAACAACAGTAACTTAATTGTAAGCGCGTGGGACAAAGATAAACTCATTGGCATTGCTCGATCAATAAGCGATTTTCATTATGTCTGTTATCTGTCTGATTTAGCCATTGATAAAGAATATCAGAAAAAGGGTATTGGCCTGAAACTACAGATATTCACTCAGGAACAACTCGGCCCGGAATGCAAACTCATATTAATATCCGCGCCGGATGCTAATCCTTATTATAAACACATTGGTTATATGCAGAATGAAAGATGTTGGGTATTAAACAGTGATAAAAAACTAAAATAAAATACTCAGTTATGAAGAGCAAACAATAGATTAATTTATTTATAAATCTTTTACATAACCTTCATATTGAAGATATGATTTAAAATTAATATCTCCTTTTAAAATATCATCGATTAAAAACCTGGCCATACCATCAAAGCATTTACTTAAATCATGCTCCGTTTCAATACCTTCACAAATACGTTTTGTCGTTTCTACCTGAACAAGCAACTCGCGATGATACTTTTTATGCTCTTCTAATTCCGGATATTTCACTTCTAATAAATATTTCTCTTCTCTTTCAAAATGATCATTAGCTTCTTTTAAAAGTGAAGTTAATAGTTGTACACATTTTTTATTATCACCCTCTTCAATTGCTTTTCTGGTATTCAGCATAATACTTAACAACCTCTTATGATCATCATCAATAAACTGAACACCAATTTCAAAAAAGTCGTGCCATGACAAATCATTCATGGGTGGATCACCTTTCAGGATTTACTAATCAATTCATGCTAATTATAGCATTAGTAAAAAACACGCTACGATACTCATTTTTTATTTATGACCCTGACTTAATAATGATTCTAATTTAGTAATTTAGAATATTTGATAATTTTACAATGAATTATAAAACACTGATTCACCTACAAAACCCATGGTTGCAACGTTTTTTAAAGCCGACTATATTGATCAGGAATTAAAACGTACTTTACAAGCCAGCTCTCCCCCGGGGTTTCGTTTATGTTGTTATTAAGCAGTGGCCGATTCGTTGACCTTTCAACGAATCGCGCCAAGTTTCATGCGTTAAAGAATCATGGGCCTGCTCCCTATGCAGGGCATAAAGCACTCTACCCGTTGGTAGACGTGATTTATCGGTACTGCGATGAAAACAATAATCCCAAACATGGCAGCACTGAACACGACTACCGCTATTCCGGTTACACTTTGAAGACGATTCAACAGGCAAAAGACTGGAGCATTGAAGAAAAAGCTGAATTAGCCTGCTGGATTACGAAAGACATACAGGCAAACACAATAGAAACAGCACGCCGTCGCCTGGTTAACAAACAAAGTCAGATTACGGCCAAACACTACACTGCACCTCAACGCCTCTACAGTCTGTTAACTCAACGCCTACAAAAACTGCCCCTGCATCGCGCCAATACACAACAATGGATCTCGACCATAAATAATATGCAAAAATCTGGCATTCGACAGGAAGAGCTAGTCTGGTCAGGTTTAACATGCTTTTTATCTAAACAAAACAGCGAACATATATTGAGCAAGCAAGAAATCCTTAACGCCATAAATTTTAAAAATATTCATATAGAATTAAGCGCAGAACAAATACAGGGAAAAGATGGTGGCCTGGGTTTTAAAGAAGTAGCACAGCGCATGCCTCATCAGGCCGTATATCGCGCAGCATTAAAACTGGATAATAGCTGTCACTGTATTTTGCGATACATCGATGACACCTGTAACTATCGAGTAGGTGTTGTTAAAACGCTCAACTACGATCATCACATGTCATTAAATAAATACTGGTTTGCATTAGACAATTACGGTCGCGCCATTATCGATAAAAATAATAGCAGCCTGTATTACAATAATAGCGAAGAAGCCAAAACCGCTGCTAATCAACATGCCCGTGACTCTTTAGGTATTCATAGCGGCACTCATTTTAATACACATTACGATCACCTCACCCTGTTTGGTGGCAACCACTACCGAGAATGGATTATCAGCCTGCCAGACTACCCTCGCACTTTTTTTGGCGCGCATTATTTTGACCATAATATTCTGGCCCATATCCGCACCACAATCCGTCGCGACAATAAAGGCCGAAAATTATTATTTATAGAAGAAGTGCAAAGTGACTGGCACCAAAATGGCCGCACCCATGGCTACGATACAAACTACTGGGGAAAAGTTGCTAACGCTCCCTTTAAAAAAGAGTGGCCAGCACTGGCTGCCAAATTAATATTAATTCAGGCTAGTCAGAATGGTTTTGATGGCATTGCCTGGCCACAGGGTAATATTCAGGAAACCCGTTACAACAAAAGTCTGCAGGCCATTAAACGCCATTACGATATAGAAATTCCAAAATCATTAAATCGTCTGGGTAAAACCTTTTCATGCACAGTAGAACTCACACATATAGACACCCGTGATCCATGGTTAAATCTGGTAAAGAAAAACAATAAATGGCAGGTCAGCGATGGCAGCGGAAAATTTCAAACAAAAGATAAATACCATAGTCGCGATGAAGCCATGATGGTGCTACACCGCCACTGTAAAACCATTCAACTGAAAGTGAATAGCTTTATCATTAATAAAACACTGCGAAGAAAAATAGCCAATCATGGTTTGCCTTTGTTTGGGGACATGATTGAGTAAGTTATAAACAGGGGTAGAGATCAAAACCCTCTAATATTACCAACAATTGTTCTCTAAACCTGTTTATTCTGTTTTTTTCCATTAGATGCCATGAACTGACTATGCTTCTGTTATGACTTTATCTTTAGTAAAAAACAGTAGACCACCTGCTATTCCTAGAGGAAAAACAAATAACGCCTGACTAAAACCAAAAAACAGAATTGGTAGAAAACCTAAGACTATGAGTAAGACGCTATTTATTAATTTGTTACTCTTATCACGTATAAGTAGAAAACAAATTATTGCACCAGAAACACCAACTATTAAATGTATATCTGAGATCATATAAAATCGATCCACGGATGCTTGTGAATAGCGACCATCTCCGCTACTCATTAATGATTGCGTTAGAAAATAAATATAAATTGCATAATCAAATGATGCGATTGTTCCAAGCATTGCTAATACAGTTGCGGATTTTTTCATTTTTATTCCCTTAAATTATGGAAATTATTTCCATAATAAATTTCATAACCATCGAAATTCAAACATCTTATTTCTTACACATATCTTTGCCGTGATAGCAACGCCATTCCAGCTTCCACTTACATTGGTTGTTGTTACTGTATAAGCACCTGCAGCTGTACCACATGCCCGTTTTCTATTTGGCGTTGAAGTTTGCCATATAACCTCTGCTACACCGTTTGCATCACTTACACCACTGATTAGCGTTACACTTTCCGGCCCGGCAAAATCACTTATACACACCTTAAAACACCTTTTTCTAGTTCAAAAATATCATGCCTGATTTGAAAAATATGTGACATGCAATACTTAAAATTCAAATATGGCACAGGCAGTTGAATTACCGATTGAGTAAAACAGAAAATAAATTTGAATTATGCTGTTTTCGGGGGGCAGTATTAATACCACACCCCGAACATAAATTCATTTACGATCAAAATGATAAATTGAATCTTTCAGGTATTTACTAGCTTTCCAGCTGGTATATGTGGTTTTAAGATGGTTGCCCTTATTTGAAATTTCATGTGTGATTTTGTGTATGTGATTCTGCCCTGACTTACATAATGCTGTGGTCATATCACAGTCATAAATCAGCCTGTTTGATGTGCTTAATGGGTTAGCTAACATTTCTGGCTGATTTTGCTTTACACAATAATGCGTCGCTTTAACCTCAGAGCACGCAACATCTTTGCAGTGATACATCGAAACCATTTCTTTTTTTGTATCAGGAAGAAGCGTTTCCTGCACCGTGCTGCCTTTTCCAACCAGTTTGAAATTCATTGCAACAACATCTGTACCAACCAGAGGTGCAACCAGTTTATGTTTAGTTGCTTTTCCCTGTTGTTTATCCGCTGATAACACCCACTCACCTTCCAGTGTTTTTGTTGTGCTGTATATTTGCATGGCATTATCGGAATAACAGGGCCTGCTCAGAACAGTGACCGCCGTAATGAGTAAAAATATAAATTTTGTCATTTCGAATTCTCCTTTCTGACTTTCTCAGGAGTACCATTATAAACCCAATTAAGCTTACAAATAGCTTTACCCAGGCACCTGCAAAATGCGGTTTAATTCGAAGAGGTAACTCTAAGTTGTCTCTGGGTTATTCAGCGTATGCTTTCAGGAGTTGCTGCCAGTTATCTTCATTGAAGTAATATTGTTGATGTATCGATTGCTGCTTCACTAACGATCGCTTAAGCCGCTGTAGATTTTCCTCTTTCCATAAGGCATTTTCCGGCTGATCGTCTCTTAACTCACCTTTATCAAAATCAATCAGATAGACAGTGGACTGCGCATTCAGCAATATATTGTTGGCATTCAAATCTGCATGATAAACACCCGCGTTATGAAAACGCCGAATGCATTGCCCGACAGCCTGCCAGACGTTGTCTTCTATTTCTTGCTGACTCAGGATGTAATCCAGTGTTTCAACATCCGGCAGTCGCTCAATCAATATCTGCGCATGATATAAAGGACTGTAACTGAAAGGATAACGGCAGATAGAAGCGGCAACAGGCCGTGGCACAGGCAAACCCTGTTTAAACATCCACTGCAATAAACGCCATTCTTTAATAGACCGGGTATTTTCATGACTCAGGCTGATATAGGTTTGCCGGTTTAGTCGGGCAACTAGTCCGCCACGCATATATTTACGGTATACAGCCGATATTTCACCCAGCTCGACGAACCAGGCCTGGCCACGCCCGCCACTCGTAATAAGCTGATAATTATCTGCCTGCTTGAGTATATCCCGACTTAATAAGCTGGCTTCAGGTGAGCGTAATAGTTCAGAGTCATACAGCAAAAAACAGCCCTTTTTATCTGTACAATAACTCTCATTACTCTGGTTTATATGTTTCTGGCTCAAAAATTTTGCCTAATTTATTTTTATTAACAGTCAAAGCCTTATCTATCAGCCTATGATACCTAAAACTGCAAAATAGACAGCAAATTTATAGTTTTTTATATGACTTTAGGCCTAGTTATGCACAGTCAGGATATTCAACGTCCACACCCTATTTAAGCGACCATTAATACTTACAAAGTGTCAAACATTATTTAATCTATTTTTAAGTCATTGATATTTAAAGCAATAACAGCATTGTTTATTTTTTGTACAATCTGATAACAATTCCGTCATAATCGTATTTCAGACCCTATTAATAGATTCATCCACAGAGTTATCCACAGAGTTTGTGGATAACCTTTTTCGTCACTTTTTAATATTATTATTCTGGTATTTATTCTTTAAATACGGTATATCACCCAATGAAAAGGCATGTTTTAGAAATTTTTACCTTTATTTATTGTCAAATCAGGCAGTAGATCATTTGTTAATCAGGATTATCATCGTCTTTATAACAGATCGAGAAAATCATGCTCAAATCATTGTTTAAAACACCCACTCTGGCTCGTCTGATTTTTTACCCCGTTACTGTACTCATTGGCTTTTATATTCTGAGCCCAGGTGTCTTTTCCGGCCAGTACAACGATTTTGATATTAGCACAGGTGCTCTGGTCCCCAAATCTGAAATACACCATGGAGGGCCTCCCAGAGACGGAATCCCCTCAATTGATAAACCTTTATTCATCCCGGCTGCTGAGGTTAACTTTTTATCAGGTAATGACAGGGTGATCGGGCTTATAACTCAGAGCGGCCCCAAAGCTTACCCGATACGAATTTTAAACTGGCATGAAATAATCAATGATGGTGATGTTGTTGTCAGTTACTGCCCACTGTGTGGTACCGGCATGGCGTTTAAATCACCCGGAGCTAATTTTGGCGTATCCGGTTTGCTCTACAACAGTGACATGCTGTTATATGACAGGGAAACCGAGTCTCTCTGGTCACAGATTATGGGCCAGGCCATTAGCGGAAAGCGCAAAGGGGAATCACTCAAAATGCTGGTTGCAGATAATACCAGCTGGGAAAACTGGCAATATCGATACCCCGCCACTCACGTGCTATCAGATAAAACAGGATTTTCTCGTGATTACCGCAGGTCACCCTATGGCAGTTATGCATCAAACGAATCTTTATACTTTCCTGTAAGCACTAAGAGCCCTCGTTTTCATCCAAAAGAAAAAGTTATTGGACTTGAACTCAACGGTCACTATAAGGCTTATGCATTTATTGAACTGGATAAATCAGGTGGAAAGATCATACGGGATAAAATTGCAGGTCGTGATATTGAAGTGCACTTTAATAGCCAGCATAGAAGCGGTTTTATTCGTTTAAATTCTGGCGAGACTTTGCCCAGCCTTACGAGTTACTGGTTTGCCTGGTATGCATTTCACCCTGAAACCGAAATTTATACAGCTGAAAATTAACACCCGCCCCTGCTGCTTTTAGCCATATTATCTAAATGAATACAGCCGGAAATCCATATTTATATAAATATGGTCTATTCTATATATGTATACACAGCGGTTTACCTACCCCCACTGCTCTACTTAACTTTTTACGGTTTTATTCTATGAGTTTTAATGTTCGTGATGTAAATTTTGTTACATATCGGTTATTTTTTATCTATTTATTCTTTTTATGCGGTGCCGGTGGTCTGGCTATCGTAGCCCTTGAGTTTGTGGGTATCAGTGTTATTCGTTTAGACCCTCGAACATCCTATGACGCTTATATTGCGACCTGCTGGGTTGCCAGTATTGTTAGCTGTGGCATGGGCTGGTTAATGCTTCAGTTAATTAAGGAACGCCGGGGCAAAAAAGGCAAGGATCGTCGACAAAGAAATATTCCGATTGATTTTCCAGATAGACGTAAGGGCGACAGACGCACCGCTTAATATTTTAATTCGCATTACAGGCTCCCGGGCGACTGACCGGGAGCTTTATCTAATTTAACCAAACAACTCAAACCTGGCCATAACAGCCAGACTCAACCGTTAGACTCAATAGCTAGTCACCCAAAACCATATTCGATATGGCTGACTTTGTATAAAGATGATCTGGTATTTTATCTTTTATAGTTTCATGAAGCTGGGGTAACCGGGACCAGTGCACACCCTGTTTATGATGATGTGCTGTGTGATAACCCAGATTACCTGTAAACAGGTTGTACATTCTGCTTAAATTATTTTTTGATGCTTCAAATTCATTTTGCGTATCCAGACCCGCATGATGATCATATGTAACATAAGCGGTAAACAGTAAACTGGTTATCATAGGCAAAACAAACAACAGCAGCGCTTCTACAGGTTTATACCAGATGAGCACACCAAGAATAGAAAATGTAATAAGCGTATTTAACAGAAAAGGTTTAAGTTGTTTAGGGTGTTTTTTACCGACAACATAACCACGAGGATAAGCGGTTAACGCAACATTTAAGGTGTATTCAATAAC
This sequence comes from endosymbiont of Galathealinum brachiosum, assembly GCA_003349885.1. Taxonomy (NCBI): domain Bacteria; kingdom Pseudomonadati; phylum Pseudomonadota; class Gammaproteobacteria; species endosymbiont of Galathealinum brachiosum. Next base: position 590,011 of record QFXC01000013.1, read on the forward strand.
CCCCATTTCCGTACCATCTTTGCGTTTCCAGCGACTTTCATCTTTTTCCTGATCAAGAAAATTCAGGTGATGCCCCAATACATGATGCAAACGCCAGAGATGGGTTGTTACACCAGTATGTAATGCATACGCAAACTCAAGCCCTCGATTAAGTAAAGTATTTCTAAAGGTAAAAAGATGCTGATGATGGTGATTCCACGCACAGATAGTGCCTTTAGGTATGACCATCAAAAGATAATATACAAACAGTACCAGCGCATTACTCACGGTAAAGTACAGAATAAAATCAATCAGCGTTAAAGCCAGAATAATTAATACAGGTAAACGATCTTCCTTATACCTGAACATACTGAATCCATTCTGAGCCGCTTGTGTTTCACGCATATATTTACTCAGTTAATATTTTAAATGCTAGATAAATCTAATTATCATAGCCAAGATTTGGAGATAACCAGCGCTCCGCTTCAGCTAATGTCATGCCTTTACGTTTTGCATAATCTTCAACCTGATCACGATTAATTTTAGCGACCGCATAATATTTTGATTCTGGATTACTAAAGTACCAGCCACTAACCGAAGCAGCAGGTAACATTGCAAAATGCTCAGTAATCGTAATACCTGCATTCTTATCTGCAGAAATTAATTCCCAGAGTTTTGCTTTTTCAGTGTGATCAGGACAGGCAGGGTAACCCGGTGCAGGACGAATACCTTTATATTCTTCTGCTATTAATGCTGCATTATCCAGACTTTCATCTTTGGCATAAGCCCAGTACTCGGTACGCACGCGTTTATGCATTAACTCAGCAAACGCTTCCGCCAGCCTGTCGGCTAATACTTTAAGCATAATCGCCTGATAGTCATCATGATCTTCTTCAAAGCGCTTTACATGCTCTTCAATGCCAATGCCCGTTGTTACTGCAAAAGCACCAATATGATCATTTAATTTAGTTGCTTTGGGTGCAATAAAATCACTTAAACAGTAATTAGGTCGGCCCGGTGGTTGCTGGGTTTGCTGACGTAAAAAATTAAGCGTAGTTGACACATCACTGCGTGAATCATCGGTATAAATTTCTACGTCATCACCATCAATGCTATTAGCTGGAAAGATACCCACTACAGCTTTCGCCTGCAGCCACTTTTCACTGATAATTTTATCCAGCATGTTTTTAGCATCATTAAATAATTTAGTCGCCTCTTCACCTTTTTCTTTATCCGTTAATATTTTCGGATAACGACCTTTTAATTCCCAGGCAAAGAAAAATGGCGTCCAGTCTATATACTCTCTTATCTCTTCCAGTGAATAATCATCAAATACTTTTACACCCGTAAAAGCAGGTGAACCTATATCACTTGTATCCCAGTCAATTTTTGTTTTATTTGCTCTGGCATCTTCTATTTTTGCCCAGTTAGTTTTCTTACGACGACCCGCATGATTAACCCGTACCTGCTCATAATCTGCTGCTAGATCTTTAAGGAAACCTTCTTTCAAGTCTGTCGAGATTAAACTCTGCGCAACACCCACTGCGCGTGAGGCATCTTTCACCCAGACTGTTGGGCCTTCATAATTCTGTTCAATTTTAACAGCGGTATGCGCTTTAGATGTTGTGGCACCACCGACCATTACAGGTATATCTAAATTAAGACGCTGTAATTCTTTTGCGATATACACCATTTCATCAAGTGATGGTGTAATCAAACCACTTAAACCAATGATATCCACATTTTCTTCTTTGGCGGTTTCAATAATTTTGTTTGCGGGTACCATCACACCCATATCAACCACTTCAAAATTATTACACTGCAATACAACACCCACGATGTTTTTACCAATATCGTGTACATCTCCTTTTACCGTGGCCATTAATATCTTGCCATTGGATTGCACATCACCATCTTTTTCAGCTTCGATAAAGGGAATCAAATGTGCAACCGCTTTTTTCATTACCCGGGCAGACTTAACCACCTGAGGTAAAAACATTTTACCGTCACCGAATAAATCACCGACCACATTCATACCGTCCATTAACGGACCTTCAATCACCTGAATAGGACGATCGAAACTTAAACGTGCTTCTTCAGTATCTTCTACCACATAAGCATCGATACCTTTAATCAAAGCATATTCGATACGTTTGCTAACTTCATATTCACGCCATTCTAAATTTTCTTCTTTTTTACCCGTGCTGCCATCACCACGATATTTATCAGCAATATCCAGTAAACGCTCAGTCGAATCTTCACGTCGGTTTAATACCACGTCTTCTACATGTTCACGTAACTCTTCAGGTAAATCATCATAAACCGCGAGTTGCCCCGCATTAACTATACCCATATCCATGCCGGCTTTTATCGCATGGTATAAAAACACCGCATGTATCGCTTCACGCACCGGGTTATTACCCCGGAAAGAAAATGACACATTCGATACACCACCCGAAACCATAGCATGGGGTAAGGCTTTCTTAATAACATCTGTGGCTTCGATAAAATCTAAACCATAATTATTGTGTTCTTCTATACCGGTTGCAACGGCAAAAATATTCGGGTCAAAAATAATATCTTCTGCGGGGAAACCAACAACTTCAGTCAATAATTTATATGCACGGGTACAGATTTCAATTTTACGATCACGGGTATCCGCCTGGCCTGTTTCATCGAAGGCCATAACAATAGCAGCAGCACCGTATTTACGAATCAGTTTTGCCTGCTCAATAAATTTATCTTCACCCTCTTTCATGCTAATGGAGTTAACGATACCTTTACCCTGAATACATTTAAGGCCCGCTTCAATGATGTGCCATTTTGATGAATCGATCATCACCGGCACACGCGAAATATCCGGCTCCGATGCAATCAGATTTAAAAAGGTCACCATGGCTTTCTCACCATCGAGCATACCTTCATCCATATTAATATCGATAACCTGTGCGCCGTTTTCTACCTGCTCACGCGCAACATCCAGTGCGGTTTCGTAATCTTCTTCCAGTATTAAACGTTTAAATCTTGCCGAGCCGGTAACATTCGTTCGCTCACCCACATTAACGAATAAAGATTCGGGGGTGATGCTCAAAGGTTCCAGACCACTTAATCTGCACTCAACTTTTACATCGGGGATTTTTCTCGGCGGGTATTTACTCACCGCTTCTGCGATCGCTTTTATATGAGAAGGCGTGGTGCCACAGCAACCACCAATAATATTCAGATAACCTGAACTCGCCCATTCTCCAATTTGCGCAGCCATATCTTCAGGTGATTCATCATACTCACCAAACTCATTTGGCAGACCCGCATTGGGATGCGCATTAATATTGCAACTTACAATGCCTGACATTTCTGCTACATACTGACGCAGTTCATCGGCACCTAATGCACAGTTAAAACCAAAACTAATCGGGTTAACATGGCGCATTGAATTCCAGAACGCCTGTGCAGTCTGGCCTGATAGTGTTCGTCCGGAGGCATCCGTTATCGTGCCGGAAATCATCACGGGTATTTCAGTATTATGATCATCAAAATATTGCATCACAGCAAAAATAGCCGCTTTTGCGTTTAATGAATCAAAAACCGTTTCTATTAATAGAATATCTGCGCCGCCATCAACCAGACCACGAGTTGCTTCAGTGTACGCTTCAACTAACTGGTCGAAACTTACATTTCTATAACCCGGATTATTTACATCCGGTGAAATAGAAGCAGTGCGATTGGTGGGGCCAAGCACACCCGCAACAAACCGGGGACGCTCAGGGGTAGATAATGAATCCGCAGCTTCACGGGCAACTTTCGTGCCTTCCAGATTAAGCTCATAAGCAAGCTCTTCCATCGAGTAGTCGGCCATAGCAATTGATGTACCATTGAACGTATTCGTTTCAACAATATCGGCACCAGCCTCAAGATAAGCTTTATGAATATCACAGATAATACCCGGCTGAGTAATGCTTAACAGGTCATTATTACCTTTTAAATCTGACGCCCAGTCCGCAAACCGTTCTCCACGGTAGTCAGCCTCTTCCAGTTTATAACTTTGAATCATCGTACCCATGCCGCCATCCAGTATTAGAATGCGTTCTTTCAGGGCCTGTTTTAGCTGTTCAATTCGAGTATTGCGTTGAGTATCAGGACTCATTTTTTATAACCGGTAATGACGAAGGCGCGCATTATATCACCCTATAGGCATGGCTATAAGGGGAATTTAAACTGATTTTCAAGTCTATTCTGGAGCACATTTCTATTACAAACGAGAAGCTGGCAGATTCGCTGGTTTTTATATCGATAACTAAATAAGATACACATCATGAATTCACAAAACCTCAGTTTATATATCACTGCGGAACATGAGTGCGGTTACTATGATGACCGGCAAACGTCCAACCTGATTCCCGATCCACAGATAGAAATGGGCTCGAGTTTGTATAGTCTGTTACTCAGTAAAGGTTTTAGACGCAGCGGTGAATTTGTTTATCGCCCTCATTGCAAAGAATGCGCTGCCTGTATTCCCTGTCGAATTGATGTATTCAGTTTCAAAGCCAGCCGTAATCAACGCCGCTGTTTAAGGAACAATCAGAACCTGACCACTCATATTAAACCCGCCCGCTTTAGTGAAGAGTATTTCTCTCTTTATAAACGCTATATAAATGGCAGGCATAAAGACGGGAGCATGGCGGATCCAACACCCGAAGATTTCAGTAATTTTTTATTAAATAACTGGAAAACCAGCATATTCATTGAGTCTCGAATTAAGGGCAAATTATTATGCGTAGCTGTTGTGGATTTTCTAAATGCAGGCCCTTCTGCGGTTTATACTTTTTTCGAACCTGAAGAAAAGAAACGCAGTTTAGGTACATTTGCAATACTACAACAGGTCTGGCTCGCCAGGCTTTATCAGAAAGAACACCTTTATCTGGGGTACTGGATCGAAAACCACCCGAAAATGGAATACAAACGTAAGTTTTCAGGGCTTGAAATCTACCAGCAGGAAATCTGGCAGGCATTTCCTGAAGCTTAAGAAAACCAGCAAGCTGTTTTTCTTGATTTAAATCAACGATCTTTTCATGACAACTCTCTATGCTTCAACCATAGTAAACCACTAGCAACAAAGTGGTTTACAAAGAATTTACTGGTTGAGTAGCCATAAAACATGTACTTAATCAGATATAAGGAATCTCCTGAGGAGTACGAACAAACGTCGTACTCCTCAGGTTGTAAAGAATCTCCTGGGGGGGAGTTAAAGAGCGGGTCACCACTTCGTGATGACCAGCTCTTTTTTTTGTCTTTAAAAAAACAACTTATACTATAAGGGAATATCTACCGTATTCTTGATAAGATTAGCTTTTATTCAAACACATCGAGCTAATATGAGCATAGAAGACGACATCATTGAAAAATTAAAAAGTGCACTGAGTCCAGTTCATTTAGAAGTAACCAATGAAAGTGATATGCATAATGTGCCTCCCGGCTCAGAATCTCATTTTAAAGTTGTGGCTGTTTCCGATGAGTTTAATGGAAAAATGCTAATTGCACGGCATCGCCTTATCAATAAAGCACTGACTGAAGAACTTGAAGGGCCGATTCATGCTCTTGCACTGCATACAATGACACCTGAGGAATGGGACGAAAAAGGAGCCGCACCTGTATCACCTCCCTGCATGGGCGGAGGCAAGTAATTCTTCTATTTATACACCTCGAAAACTGTATTTTTTTGCTCTTCAAACGCACTTAATAAATATAAAAATACACCTGTTACCTTGACTTAAGTCAAGACAGGCCGGCCTTATTAACTATAAAGATTGCATATTAGGGCTTACGTTTATTAGCGGAATTCGATACACTTACTCACACTATTGTAAGCACAGTTGTAATTAATTATGGCGACCACATCTATTAAATTATCCGCTCTGAAAACTGCCTGTAAGAGCTGCAGTTTACACGACCTCTGTTTACCGCTTGGTCTTGATATTGGTGATATCGACAGGCTGGATAATATTGTTAAACGCAGCCGCCCATTACACAAGGGCGAATACCTGTTTAACAGCGGCGAAGCATTTACATCTATTTTTGCTGTGCGTAGTGGCTCAATTAAAACATTTACTGAAAGTGAACAGGGTGACGAACAAATCACTGGCCTGTACTTACCCGGTGAACTGATTGGCCTGGATGCAATTCATGACGCAAAACACCCCTGCTCTGCAATCGCATTAGAAACAACCAGCCTGTGTGAGTTACCTTTTGATACTCTAGAAGACCTGAGCAGCGAGATACCTGAATTACATCATCAGTTATTTAGAATAATGAGTAAGGAAATTGCAGGTGACCAGTCACTGTTAATGCTAATGGCACAAAAAAGTGCTGACGAACGACTCGCTGCATTTCTGGTCAACCTGTCAAGCCGTCTTAAAGCACGTAATTTTTCTGAGACTGAATTTAACCTTACTATGTCACGTAAAGATATCGGCAACTATCTGGGGCTAACAATAGAAACCATTAGTCGCACATTTAGTCGTTTTCAAAGTGAAGGCCTGTTATCAACTCAACGTAAATATGTAAATATTCATAAATTAAATGAGCTCAAGGAACTGGCTGGCATATCTGATCACTGCACCACAACTGATTGCCCTAGCAAGACAGCTTAGAAAGACAACCTGATACAACTTGCCTGGTAATTTAGATTTAAAAAAATACCAGACAAGTCAAAGAGCAACCTCCACTTAATACTTCAACTACCTGGTTTACATTCAGGCACCTCCATTTGCCTTTATCTCACAGCAATTTTTAAAAAATGTGCCAGACTTGATACATGGCTGAAAATATTCTTCACATCCTCAGTAAAATACCATTATTTAATGGCCTGAATAATGATGAACTCAAAATCATTCTGAATTTATGTCAGTCAATTAAAACGGATGCAAAAGAAGTTCTATTTAAAGAGAGCGACCCCAGCCATGAAATGTACATTTTACTTTCTGGTGAAATCAAATTAAGCACTCAAAAGTCTGGCACTATATTCACTCTGGGTAATTGTGATATTTTTGGTGAGATTGGCCTAATCACTCAGAGAACACGTTCAGCTAGCGCTGTAAGCCTGTGCGAAAGCAGCCTGTTATGCATCCATCATATTGAATTTAATTTACTAGCCGGCAAACACCCCCGTATATTTTCAATATTAATGAAAAACATATCAACCAACCTTGCAAACCATGTCATTCGTATGAATAACGCACCACTAGATCATATACCCGATGATTCCGACTCTAAAACACAAAACACATCAAAACACGTATTAAGCACAACGCAGGAATAGCCGACTCACGCACTTTTTTTGCTTGCCCCTCTTTTAGTGATAAGCACAACTTTCGTTAATAGCACCTCCAAGTATCTGATTTTTTTAGACACCTTGAAAAGCAAGCCCTTTTTGTGAAAAAAAAGTAAATATATTTATTTTTTATCACGGTTTATAAGGGTAATATTAGTCGTCCATTGAAACGGATAACTTAATGCAACTCGGTCCTTACACTCTTTCATCCCCTGTTTTTCTCGCTCCTATGGCGGGCATTACTGATAAACCATTTCGACAGCTGTGTCGTAAGATGGGCGCTGGACTAGTTGTATCTGAAATGGTGACCTCTGAACCCCATTTGCGAAATAGCCATAAAACACGTTTGCGTATGGACCATCAGGGAGAAACAGGACCTGTAAGTGTACAAATTGCTGGTACTGATCCGGCTAAAATGGCCAATGCTGCACAGTTCAATGTTGAACAGGGTGCTCATATAATTGATATCAATATGGGCTGTCCCGCTAAAAAAGTTTGCAATGTAGCGGCAGGCTCCGCTTTAATGAAAGATGAAAAACGTGTGGCTGATATTTTACAGGCGGTGGTAAACGCTGTAGATGTGCCTGTGACTTTAAAAATACGCACTGGCTGGGATCATGAAAATAAAAATGCACCCACCATCGCACGTATTGCTGAAGACAGCGGTATTCAAATGTTAAGCATGCATGGCCGTACACGGGAAGATGCTTACAAAGGCGAAGCTGAATACGAGACCATCACTCGGGTTAAACAGCTTATAAAAATACCATTAGTCGCAAATGGTGATATTACATCTGCGCAAAAAGCCCGAAAGGTGCTGGAATTAACCGACGCTGATGCTGTTATGATTGGACGTGGTGCTCAGGGAAACCCCTGGATATTTCGTGAAATCAACCATTATTTAAAAACCGGGGAAATACTGACTTCGCCAGATCAGCAAGAGATCGTTCAGGTAATAGAAAATCATCTGACGGATCTTTATAATTTTTATGGCGAACAAAGGGGCGCACAAATTGCTCGCAAACATATCAGCTGGTATACACAAAAATGTTCATTCATTACTGCTGAGCAACAAAATGCATTTCGTAAACATATCAATCGTTATAAAGAAGCACCACAACAACTAAGTGAAGTTATTTCATTTTTTAATAACTTTCCTAATATAAAAACAATAAACAGGCCAATTGCAGCATGAATAATAGCAATGTTATAAATTTACATAATTCCCAAAATGATAAACTAAATGATGATCAAAACTCAGGGCTAAACAGCATTATTCGTTCATCACTGAAGCAGTTTCTTGATGATCTGGACGGTGAAAATCCCGGCAACATCTATGATCTGGTAATGCAGCAGGTAGAAGAGCCTTTACTGGAACTCATTATGCAGCATGTGGATGGTAATCAGTCTAAAGCAGCAGAATGCCTGGGCATAAACCGTGGCACTCTGCGTAAAAAGCTTAAATCTTACAAACTAATCAAATAAGCTCACAAACAGGCATTTGCCCGTGCGTATAATCGCTAACCAGCGCTTTCGCACACGGGCAAAATTAATCAGGCCACCCATACAAAAAAATTCCTGAATCCATACGTTAAAACACTTCATTTATCTTCTGACTACCTCCTAATTAGTTTATAATTCGCACCCTTGATTGACATATTGCGGATTACAGAAACTATGAGTAATGATACCCGCCCTGTAAAACGGGCCCTGATGAGCGTTTCAGACAAAACCGGCATTGTAGAGCTGAGCAAGGCATTAATTGATGCAGGCGTTGAAATTCTTTCTACAGGTGGCACAGCCAAATTACTGGCTGATAATAACCTGCCCGTTACTGAAGTTTCTGAGCACACCGGTTTTCCTGAAATGATGGATGGCCGGGTTAAAACCCTGCACCCTAAAATTCATGGTGGCATATTAGGCCGTCGCGGTATTGACGACGAAGTAATGCAGGCAAATGACATTGCTCCTATTGATCTGGTAGTTGTTAACCTCTACCCATTTGAAGCGACTGTTGCAAAACCCGATTGCAGCCTTGAAGATGCTATTGAGAATATAGACATTGGTGGCCCCACCATGGTTCGCGCGACTGCAAAAAACCATGCATTTGTCACTATAGTTGTAGACCCTGCAGATTACGCCAGAGTAACCAATGAAATTAAAGCCGGTGGCATAGATCAGGCAACTCGTTTTGACCTGGCTGTTAAAGCATTTGAGCACACTTCAAATTATGACGGTGCTATTGCTAATTATCTTGGCACTATCAATGCCGATGGTAGCCAGTCTAACTTCCCTCGCACTATCAATATGCAGTTCGATAAAGTACAGGAAATGCGCTACGGCGAGAACCCTCACCAGCAGGCAGCATTCTACAAAGAAGCAAACCCTGCTGAAGTTTCTGTTGCCAGTGCAACTCAGGTTCAGGGCAAGGAACTGTCTTATAACAATGTAGCCGATACAGATGCTGCTCTTGAATGCGTTAAATCATTCCCGGAACCCGCGTGCGTTATCGTAAAACATGCCAACCCCTGTGGCGTTGCCATTGCTGACAATGCAATGGATGCATATGAAGGTGCATACAAAACAGACCCCACATCAGCTTTTGGCGGTATCATCGCGTTTAATCGCACACTCGAAGAAGATGTTGCAGCTGAAATAATTAAACGTCAGTTTGTTGAAGTCAT